>CAYMYD010000036.1:0-13867 GCA_964394535.1 uncultured Propionivibrio sp.
CGGCCGAGAAAGAAAAATGACAGCTTATTTTCACAACCTATTGATTTTTAGATAGAAATAGAAAGAAAGAACGAAAAAAGCACAGCGAACCTTGAGCAGTCTGTAACAAAACTTGCCAACATCTTGACAAAGCGTGACAGAATCCCTACGATTCAGAAAAACAAATGCACCCCTTGTGAGCATTTGCTCACGCGTGGCAGTGGTTTGCACCTTTGCATATTGATGCATCGAGGGTGTGATTTTTGGCTTAAGAATTGCCCCGTGAATATTTGAATTATCAATGAAATTTCAACCAGCACAAAGGAGGAGTTATGTCACTATACAGAGGCGGTAATGAACCATTAAAAGGCAAGGTTGTTGCGGTTACCGGTGGTGCCAACGGTATTGGTCTGGGCTGTGCGGAGTTGATGGCAAAAGCCGGCGCGACGGTGGTTCTGGTCGACAAGGACAAAGCCGCACTGGCTAAAGCCGTTGCACAAATCGGACAAGGTGCTGTTGCGCTGGAACTTGATCTTTTCGATAACGCTGCAGTCAAGAATATGGCGGCCGAAATCGTCCGTCTGGCGGGCGGCCTGGATATTCTGTACGCCAATGCCGGTTGCTATATCGGCGGAAATGTGTCCGAGCAGGATCCGGACGATTGGGATCGCATGCTGCGCCTGAATGTCAACGTTGCCTTGCGTACGGCAAGTGCCGTCATGCCGCACATGATCGCGCAAAAGTGCGGCGACATCATCTTCACCAGCTCGATTGCGGGGATCATTCCCATCGTCTGGGAGCCGGTTTATTGCGCCACGAAGTATGCAATTCAGGGCTTCATGCATTCCGCACGTCGGCAACTCGTCAAGGATGGCGTGCGCTTGATGGCCGTGTTGCCCGGCCCGGTTGTCACGCCTTTGATTGATAACTGGCCCAAGGCCAAGCTGGATGAGGCCCTGGCGTCCGATGGTCTGATGTATCCGATCGAAGTTGCAGAATGTGTCCTGTTCATGGTTACGCGTCCTCGTAATGTTTCGGTTCGGGATTTGGTCATCATTCCCAACGGTACGGACCTTTGCTGAAAAAGTAATGGTAAATACCTTTTAAGGTAGGCATTCACGCTGACATTATTAATGTCAGCGTGGTGCAATTTTTCGCCTCTGCAGGCATTCCCTTGAATAAACTTGTTTGACCGGGAAATTCCATGAGTATGCAAAAAAGCAATGCTGGCCCTGCCAAAGGCTGTGCCTGTTTCCAGTCCGGCAATTTGAAGTGGTTAACAGTAATTGTTGTCTTGCTGGCAATGATGTTTTTTGATACAAAAATCGTTGCCATAGAGGACGCTACCTATGCTAACGTTTTCTCTCCCGAGGCCTATGGGAAGAAGGAATTTCCAAGAATCCAGGCTGAAATCGAAAAACGGGCTGTGGATGCAAAAATGCTGGCCGAGGCCATCGCCGCAGACAAGACGGCGGCTGGCGAGAAATACGGGAAACCCGGCACGGTTGGCCCCATGTTTCCAATCAAATTCAGTGGTGTTGTTGGCGAGGGTGAAAGCGGTGTTTTCCACGTCAAGGTGGATGGCTTGCCCGAAGGCATTGCTGTCAGGGTTCAGACCGGCCCTGCAATCAACGGCACCGAAGTCCGTGATGCAACCGGCACGGTTGATTTTGGCCAGTTCACCAATCAGATTGAATATCAGGATGCCGGTTCTGCCTTGAACAATGAGGTCAAGACACAGGTGCTCGGTGATCTGGATCGTGAAAAACTGCCAGGCAAGAAAGTGGATATCGTGGGTGTCTTCCAGTTGATCAATCCCGCTGGCTGGCTTGTCACACCAGTTCGTCTGAAGGTTGCACCATGAGCTCCGCGCCTTCACCATCGCCCAAGGATGGCGAAATTGTTTTGTCAGCCCGCAATATCGCCAAGTTCTTCGGTAGCGTACGTGCACTGAACGGTGTGAACTTCGACATTCGTCGAGGTCAGGTCACGACCCTGTTCGGAGAAAACGGGGCGGGCAAATCAACGCTCATGAAGGTGCTCTCCGGCGTAATTACCCCGACATCGGGCGAAATTATTCTTGATGGTGAGCCTATTGTTTTCAGCTCTTCCACTGATGCCCGAGAACACGGCATTTCAATCATTCACCAGGAACTGAGTCTTGCGCCGAATCTGCCGGTGCGGGACAACATTTTCATGGGCCGGGAGATTCGCACGATTACCGGTGTCGACTTTGCGGAAGAGTCCCGGCGCGCACGGGAGTTGATGGCAGAACTTGAGGAAGACATCGACCCCATGACACTGGTGGGGGATCTGCGTCTGGGCCAGCAGCAGATCGTTGAAATTGCCCGTGCGCTTTCGGTCAATAGTCGCATCCTCATCATGGATGAACCCACCTCGGCCCTGTCTGCCTCCGAGGTCAGTGCGCTCTTCAAGGTGATTCGGGACCTGACTTCACGCGGTGTCGCCATTGTCTACATCTCCCACCACCTGGAAGAAGCACTGCAAATTACCGATCACGCTGTCGTGCTGCGGGATGGCAACATGACCGCCAAGGCACCGCGTGCGGAAATCGATCTGGAATGGATCGTTCGCAACATGGTTGGCGATAACTACAATCTGGGCAGCCCGCCAACCGGCTATGAATTCGGCGATGTGGCGCTGTCCATCGAAGATGCCGTGGTCACGGAAGCTTCCGGGGCCAATGTGGTCGATCATATGTCGCTCAATGTTCGCGCAGGCGAAATTGTTTGCATTTACGGTTTGATGGGGGCAGGACGAACCGAATTACTCGAAGCAGTGGCCGGGCGTGGCGAACTGGTCAATGGCCGGGTACTGCTGGAAGGCCAGGACATGGCCGGACTGACAATCGCCGAACGGATCGCCAGAGGCTTGTCGCTGGTTCCTGAAGATCGCCAGCGCGATGGCTTGGTGCAGACCATGTCGGTCGGGCAAAACCTGTCATTGGCCAGCATTGGTGCCTTTGTGAAGGGATTATTTACTTCGGCTCAGCATGAGCGCACCCTGGTCGACGATTCGATACGCCGCGTCACCATCAAAACAAAAAGTGGTGCTGCGGCCATTGGTTCGCTCTCAGGCGGCAACCAGCAGAAAGTGGTGATCGGCAAGATGTTGGCAACGCATCCCAAGGTGCTGTTGCTGGACGAGCCAAGCCGGGGAATCGACATCGGCGCCAAGGCCGAAGTCTTCCGTCTGGTTGCCGAAGGGGCCAGGCAAGGGCTGGCAGTGATTTATTCCACGTCGGAAGTTGGCGAGTGTCTGAGCGTTGCCCACCGCATTATCGTCATGCGCCGTGGGCGAATTTCTGCCGAATTCGATTCCAGTGTCAGTAAAGAAGAGATCATGGCCGCCTCCGGCGAAGCCGTGGTCGAATAAGGTCATCTCAGGAGGGAAATCGCATGACTGCATCCAACAAAGTCGCTCAAAGCGCCCCGAAAGATTCTGCCAAGGAGGGCTTCGATATTGTGCGACTGCTGCTCGAAGGACGGGCATTTTTTGCCCTGATTGTTATCGTAATCGTATTTTCTCTGCTTTCGCCTGTTTATTTCACGACGGCCAACTTTCTGGTCATGTCGTCGCACGTGGCGATTTTCGGTTTGCTGGCAGTTGGCATGTTGATGGTGGTTCTGACCGGCGGGATTGATCTTTCAGTTGGTTCAACGCTCGGCCTGTGTGGTGTCATCGCCGGTTTCCTGATGCAGGGTGTGACGATCAACGCCTTTGGCGTCGTTCTTTATCCGCCGGTCTGGGTTGTCGTTGTCTTGACCTGTATGCTCGGCGCCTTCGCCGGGGCCGTGAATGGCGTGCTCATTGCCTACTTCAAAGTGCCGGCTTTCGTTGCCTCGCTGGGTGTGCTTTATGTGGCACGGGGTTTTGCCTTGCTGCTGACCAACGGTTTGACCTACAACGATCTGGGAGGCAAGCCGGAACTCGGCAACACCGGTTTCGACTGGCTCGGTTTCAATGCGCTTTTCTCCATCCCGATCGGGGTGCTGATTCTGGTGATTGTTGCCATCATTGCCGTTGTCCTCCTGAACAAGACAGCCTTCGGACGCTGGGTTTATGCGACAGGCGGCAATTCGCGGGCAGCGGAGCTTTCGGGCGTACCGGTCAAGTTCACGACAGTCACGGTCTACATGCTCTCCGGCGTCTGCGCAGCGATTGCGGGACTGGTACTCTCCTCGCAACTCACCTCGGCTGGCCCAACCGCCGGGACAACCTATGAATTGACTGCCATCGCTGCCGTTGTGGTCGGTGGCGCAGCGCTCACCGGCGGACGCGGTACCGTGCGTGGCACCATGTTGGGCGCTTTTGTGATCGGCTTCCTCTCGGACGGACTCGTCATCATTGGTGTATCGGCCTATTGGCAGACTGTTTTTACGGGGGCCGTCATCGTACTTGCCGTTCTTCTGAATTCCATTCAATATCGCCAGCGTCGCCCCGCAAGCACGACGACTACGCCTGCCGCTGGCGCCCCCGCCATTCCTCAGCAAGAGCCCGCATCCAAGCTCAACTGATGAATTAACCGCCGCTTGTTCGGCACTGTGAAATGACGCAACTTAGGAGATGAAAAATGCTTAAAATGACTCGTCGCAAACTGATCGCAGCCCTCTTGTGCACTCCCTTCATCGCTGGTGCTGCATGGGCGCAAGGCAAGGGACTCATCACGATTATTGTGAATGATCCGGCCAACCCCTACTGGTTCACCGAAGGTAATGTAGCCAAGGCAACCGCAGAAAAGCTGGGCTATTCCGCCATCGTCGGTGCGCACGTTGGTGATACAAACACTGAAAGCAAGTTGATCGACACCGCGATCACGAACAAGTCGGTTGCCATCATTCTTGATCCGGCCAATGCCAGCGGTTCCGTTGGTGCTGTCCAGAAGGCGATCAGCGCCAAGATTCCTGTCCTGCTGGTGAACGCCGAGATCAACAAAGAAGGTCTGGCCAAGGCGCAACTGGTTTCCAATAACGCCCAGGGTGCCGCACTCGGCGCACAACAATGGGTGAAGATCATGGGCGACAAAGGCAAGTACGTCGAACTCTTCGGCGCACCGTCCGACAACAACGCCGCTACACGTTCGAACGGTTACAAGACAGTGCTCGGCCAGTACTCTGGCCTGAACAAGGTTGCTTCCGAAGTCGCCAACTGGGATCGTACCCAAGGCCATAACAAGATGCAGTCGATGCTGCAAGCCAACCCGGATATCAAGGGCGTGATCAGCGGTAACGACGAAATGGCGCTGGGCGCAATCGCGGCCCTGAAGAAAGCCGGCAAGCTGAAGGATGTGGTCGTCGGTGGCTTTGACGGCTCGCCGGATGCGGTCGCTGCCATTAAGAGTGGTGAACTGGCCTATAGCGTACTCCAGCCGGTTGCCATCTTCTCGGAAGAAGCGGTGAAGCAGGCTGATTCGTTCATCCGTACCGGGAAAACCGGCGCGAAAACCGAAAAACAACTGTTCGACTGCCTGTTGATCACCAAGGACAATGTGAACAAGTATTCGGCTCCGTTTGTTCTGGACAAATAAGACGCAGTTGTTGAAAGGCCAGGGCCTTGCTCACCATAGCGGCTGATGCAATGGCCCGTTGAAGATGGCGGTAGTCGGCAACGGCTATCGCCAGTTTTTTGTCGGACAGCTTGTCGGGCGGTGTTTCAACGGTAACGGTCATTGCCGCCCCACCCCCGATTTTCTTTCCGCTCGGCCGACGCCGAGGTCGGCGCAAGATCATCCAAGCCACAAGACAGGGAGGCGCATGAGCACACCAGACCGCGAACAAAACAAGGAAGCGCCGATCGTCGTTGTCGGCAGCCTGAACATGGATCTCGTGATGCGGACGCCACGCGTCCCCGTCGGTGGGGAGACCTTGACCGGGCACGAGTTTTCCACCTTGCCCGGGGGCAAGGGGGCCAATCAGGCGGTGGCCTGTGCCCGCCTGGGCGCGCGCGTCGCCATGATCGGGCAGGTTGGCCAGGACAGTTTCGGAAAAACACTGTGCGACGGTCTGGCTGCCGATGGCGTCGACATCCGGGGGGTCCGACAAGACTCCAGCATCGGCACCGGTGTGGCCATGATCTTGGTGGAAGACATCGGTCAGAACCGTATCGTATTGGCGCCGGGGGCAAACGGGACGCTGAGCCCGTCCGACATGGATGCCTGCGTATCAGTACTGCAGCAAGCCGCGATGCTCATTGTCCAACTGGAAGTACCGCTACCGGTCGTTCAGCGGGCGATGGAAATCGCCCATGCAGCCGGGGTGCCGGTACTGCTCAATCCCGGCCCGGCGGTGCCTTTGCCGGACAGTTGGTGGTCAAAAATCGACATTCTGGTGCCGAACGAAACCGAGGCAAGTTTGCTTTCCGGCATCGCCGTCAATGATGTCGATAGTGCCTTTAGCGCAGCGCGCGTTCTGCGCCAGCGAGGGGTTGCCAACGTGCTGATCACGCTGGGTGCCAATGGAGTCATTTCAGTGAATAAGGATGGCGAGCATCATCACCCTGCCCACGTTGTCAAGGCAGTTGATACCACGGCGGCTGGCGACACCTTCATTGGCGGCCTTGCGGCAGGCCTTGCTGAAGGCCTGTGCCTGGATGAGGCCATTGCCCTCGGTCAGCGTGCCAGCGCCCTGTGTGTCAGCCGACACGGTGCTCAACCGTCGATTCCATGGCGGCGAGAACTGGGCTGAATTTCAGGCTTCTCCTTTTGCCGTCCTTTACGTTAACAATTTTGACCTGGAGAATCTCATGTTGAAACACGTACCAGCCTTCATTGATGCCGAGCTGTTATGGATACTGGCTGCCATGGGGCATGGTGATGAGCTGGCCGTCGTGGATCGCAACTTCCCGGCGGCTTCGGTAGCGATGGAAACTGCGTCAGGCAAACTGGTCAGTCTCGGTGGACTCGACGCGCCCGGCACGATTAGTGGCATTCTGGAACTCATGCCCTTGGACAGCTTTGTTGACGCGCCTCTGGCATGGATGGATCCGGTCGACCAGCCTGGTACGGTACTTTCCGTGCACGCCGATATTCTCGCCGTATGCCAGCAGGCGGAAGGGCGGCAGATCAAGCACCGTGTCATTGAGCGCCACGCCTTCTACGCCGCAGCAAAGCAGTGCTTCGCCGTCGTACAGAACAGCGAAAACCGGCCCTACGGTTGTTTTATCCTCAAAAAAGGGGTGGTGTTCGACTGAAAGGGGATACGGTAGAAGCATCGCAGCCTCTCACCGTATCCATAAGGGAATTAGTCTACGAAGCTGATGACTCCCTTGATGACTTCATCCGGTCGATCCATATTGAACAGAACGCTTTCAGCGATGCTTGAGAATGGGAAAATGTGTGAAGCGATTTTACTGATCGGGATGCTCCCGGACTCAATCGCCTTGATCGCAGTCGGATACAGATTGCGGTAGCGATAGATTGTTTCAAGCCGCGCTTCACGTCCTGCCATGGTGCCGAGATCCAGTGAAACCACGGGATCGGCAGTCATGCCGACAATGACGACAACACCGTTCGCAGCAACCACCTTGCTTGCCTGCAGTACGGTAACCGGACTGCCTGCCGCTTCAAAAACCAGATCGCAACCACCACTTTCCGAAAGAATCCCTACCACGTCCGCCTGGTCGCCACGGATAATGCGCTTGGCACCGAGTTCCAGGGCCTTGTCCAGACGTTTCTGTGCAATGTCGACAACTGTTATATCGTTGATTCCAACTGCTTTGAGCACCAACAGAATCGTCAGGCCGATGCAGCCAGTTCCGAAAATGACGGCACTTTGCCCCAAGCGAGCTGCCGACTTTTGTACCGCATAGAGACCGACCGATAAAGGCTCGCATAACCCCCCTTCAAGCGTGCTCACCGTGTCCGGCAAGGTGAAACACATCTTTGCCGGGTGAGCCACATACTCACAGAACGTACCGTTTCTCTCATGAGGTATCGCCATAAACGACATCTTTGCACAGAGATTGTAGTTCCCGGCCATACATTGATGACATGAGCCACAAGGAACACCGGGCTCCAGTGCAACGCGGTCGCCCACCTTGAAACCGCTGACACCAGCACCAATTCCGACAACCTCCCCTGCGGATTCATGGCCTAAAACAAGCGGTTCATCGACCACCCAATTGCCCAGACGCCCATCCTTGAGAAAGTGCAAATCTGAACCACAAATTCCGACGTGATGAATTTTCACCAGCAATTCGCCGACAGCGGCAGTCGGACATGGACGTTCTTCAATGCGCATATCCCGAGGCCCATACATAAAGGCGACTTTCATCATATTTCCCATGCAGTAGTTTCCTTTCGTTGGTAAGATGGTTGGCAGCCATACGCCGCCCGCCTGTTTCAGAATATAGCCAAGGTCAGGCTCGAAAATACTATATTTCTGGGTTGTGCGCGTCAAGTTGTGCAAGAATCAAACATGTACTCACTCAACTCATTTCGAGATATGCGCGTCAAAACAACTCCGGCATAGGATGAAACAGTAACTTATTAATTTTTGTACTTTTTATTCCCATGTGAAAGCCCCAAAGTTCCCGCCCCGGAGTGTTGACAAAAAATTCACTTCTTTGCAGAATCGGAACAGCGCATTTGTTCAGAGCGTGATTATTTGCTGCCCCGGACGTTGTGCACTGGTAGTACATTGCTTGTGAGACAGCAACTTGTCCGCGCTCCGACATACCATGACAACACGTTTCCCCTCGGGTAACAGTGAGGATTTTCAGAGGTCTTCATGAGTGAGCCAACAGCAAAAGACAAGAACACAGCCCCATCTGGCTCCCAGCCGGAGGCAAAAGGCTCGCTCCACACTGCCCGCTTTGCCGATCGACAGCTGAACTTTCTGCTCCTGATCAATGCCGCCATTCTGATCACCGGAACCGTACTAGCGGGAGCAGATTTTATCGGCCTTTACAATCTGCAATCGATGGCCGCCCAGATCCCGGAGCTGGGATTACTGGCGCTGGGCGTGATGCTGGCGATGATTTCCGGCAATGGCGGAATCGACCTGTCGGGGATTGCCTTGGCCAATCTCTCCGGAATGGTTGCCGGCCTGCTCACCGCGCTGGTCATTTCTCCTGATAACGCACCCTTTGCCTTCACGCTGCTGTTCATCGGCATTGCCGTCATGGTGGGGCTGGCCGGCGGGATGCTCAATGGTTTTCTTGTCGCCCATGGAGGACTGACACCCATCCTGGCAACCCTGGGGACACAGCTCTTCTTTACCGGGCTCGCGGTGGTGCTTACCAACGGTTCAGCCTTGCGCCTGGGCTATATCGAACCGCTGGATGACTTTGGCAATGCCACCCTGCTGGGAATCCCACTGTGCTTTGCCCTGTTTCTTGCGATAGCCGCTCTGATTGCCGGTGTTTTGCGTTTCACACCCTTTGGCGTACACCTCTACCTGCTCGGCACGAATGCCCGGGCGGCCTACTATGCCGGTATTGCCCATCGCCGGATACTGTTCATTACCTACACCATCTGCGGTGTTCTTGCCTCCCTGTCGGGAGCCATCATTGCCGCACGAACCTCCAGCGTCAAATGGGACTACGGCAGCTCTTACGTGATGATCGCCATCCTCATCGTCGTGGCGGCCGGGGTACGTCCCTCCGGCGGATACGGCCGACTGGTCTGCGTTGTTCTTTCGGCCAGTGCACTACAGCTGCTGTCGAGCCTGTTCAACTTCCTGAACATGTCCAACTTTTTCCGTGACTGCGCCTGGGGAATGATGCTGCTGATTTTCCTGGCGGTCTCGCGCTTTGACCTCAGAAAATGGTTTTCTTCGTTAATTTCAGGAAAAACAGAGGAGCTGGCGTAATTCCCTCGTACGCCAGTCACCATGCAGGTTCAGAGGGTCCGGTTCTCATCTAGCTCAGGAGGCATTATGTCTTTCACGAAAAAAGCGATGGTTTGTGCGGTATCTCTGGCAATTACCGCGACTGCTGGTCTTGCGCTGGCCCAGTCAGGAAAGACGATCACCACGGTCGTCAAAATCACCGGCGAGACCTGGTTCAACCGTATGGAAGATGGTGTCAAGGCCTTTGGCGCATCCACACCCGGCTATGTCACCAACCAGTTTGGCCCCCCCAAGGCTGATGCGGCACTTCAGGGCAAGATCATTGAAGACCTGATCGCCAAGAAGGTTAACGCGATTACCGTGGTACCCATGGATCCTTCAGCGCTTGAAGGCGTCCTGAAACGGGCCATGGATCGTGGCATCAAGGTGGTGACGCATGAGGCCGACAATGCCAAGAACACCCACGTCGATATTGAAGCCTTCGACAACAAGGAATTCGGCGCACGCTTCAATGAGCGCTTGGCCAAATGCATGGGCCAGTCCGGCAAGTGGACGTCCTTCGTCGGCTCCCTGGGCAGCCTGACGCACGTGCAGTGGGCCGATGGCGGCGCTGAAAATGCCAAGAAATATCCGCAAATGACCCTGGTAGACGCCAAGAACGAGTCTTTCAACGACGCCAACAAGGCGTATGACAAGGCCAAGGAAATTCTGCGCAAGCACCCTGACATCAAAGGCTTCCAGGGCGGTTCGGCCATTGACGTGCTGGGCATTGGCCGGGCAGTCGAAGAAGCGGGTCTGCAAGGAAAAATCTGCGTCATCGGTCTCGGCTTGCCGAAAGACTCCGGAAAGTATCTTGAGTCCGGGGCAATTCAGGGCATCGGCTTCTGGGACCCGAAAGATGCCGGCATCGTCATGAACAAGGTCGCGCAGTTGCTGCTTGAAGGCAAGCAGATCACCGACGGCATGGATCTTGGCGTCCCCGGCTACAACAAGGTACGTGTCAAGAAGGGGCCGGGCAAGGGCATCATTGTGGTCGGCCAGGCCTGGATTGACGTCGACAAGAACAACTACAAGGACTATCCCTTCTAACAGGGAAACTGATCAACCGGCGCAGGCCAATAACAGCGTCCTGCGCTGGTTGATCCTCATTGATCATGGTGATATCCGTGCCAGAAACACCTTCCTCCGCGCCACCAGCCCAACAACCGGTCACTGCGGACAGTTTTCTTGAAATCCGCGGGGTGCACAAGCGCTTTGCCGGCGTTCACGCCCTGCGTGGTGTCAGCCTGAACATCCGGCGCGGACAGATCTACCATCTGATGGGCGAAAACGGCTGCGGTAAAAGCACGCTGATCAAGATCATTTCAGGCGCACAACCGCCCAGTGAAGGTCAAATCATCATTGATGGCAAAGCCTATGCGGCGCTCTCTCCCATTGAGGCGCTGTCGGCAGGCATCGAAACGGTCTATCAGGATTTGTCCTTGCTCCCGAATCTCAGCGTTGCCGAGAACATCGCACTGACGCAACAACTGGTCGCCTCGGGCGGCAAACTCACCCGCCGTCTGGATCGGCAGAAAATGACCGAGACGGCCGCCCGCGCCCTGGCTGTGGTCGGCCTGCCCAACGATGCCGACTTCATGGCACAGCGCGTCGACGAATTACCGATCGCCAAGCGCCAACTGGTTTCCATTGCTCGCTCCATTGCCACGGAAGCTCGGCTGGTGATCATGGATGAACCAACAACAGCCTTGACCAAGCGTGAAGTGGACAACCTGATCACCGTTGTCGGGAAGTTACGCTCGCAGGGTAGTGCTGTTCTTTTTGTTACTCACAAACTGGATGAGTGCAAGGCTATTGGCGGCCAAGTCATCATTTTCCGTGACGGTGAAAAGGTTCTGGAAGGCGATGCCAAAGACTTCGACAAGACCGAACTGAGCTTCTGGATGACCGGACGCCGCCTGGACGAGGCACGCTATCGCAGTGCCCGGCCGCAAACCTCAAGCCTGCTCACGGTCGAAAATCTCGGCAGGGCGGGCAGTTTCAGTTCGGTGTCATTCAGTGTCGGCCGTGGAGAGATCCTTGGCATCACCGGCCTGCTTGACTCCGGACGTAACGAACTGGCGCGTGCGCTAGCCGGCGTACTCCCCGCTGACACGGGAAGCATCCGCCTGGATGAGCAGCACCTGAAGTTGACACGCCCATCGGACGCCAGCGATGCAGGGATCGCCTATCTGCCGGAGGACCGGCTCTCCGAAGGCCTGTTTCTGGAAAAGTCCATTCAGGAAAACATTGCTGTCGCCATTCTGAAACGATTGCTCGGCCGCTTTGGCATTATCGACTTCCGGCGCAGCCTGTCGCTTGCTGACAAATTCGTCAACGAACTGCAAATTGCCACGCCGGACTCGACCCGGCCCGTGCAAACGCTTTCCGGCGGCAACCAGCAACGTGTTCTGCTCGGCCGCTGCCTCGCCATTGAGCCGAAACTGCTTGTCCTGCACGGCCCGACCGTTGGCGTCGACGTCGGCTCCAAGGACAAGATCTACCGCATCATCCAGACGCTGACCGAACGGGATCTCGGGGTCATCATCATCAGCGACGACCTGCCAGAGCTGCTGCAGAACTGCGACCGCATCCTGGTCATGCGCAAGGGGCATCTCGCCAACGAATTTGCTGCCGAGGGGCTGAGCGAAGAAGTGTTGTATGAAGCACTGGCATCAGAGAGCGGCGTGGAGAACAAACGATGAGCCATGCACAAAAACCATCCGGCCTGGCAGCAGGCAACCAGCAAAAAACCGGGCTGAAAAACTGGCTTGCAAAACGTCCGTCGGCATTCACCTTCATGCTGATCGTTCTGGTCAGTCTCGTTGTCGGCAGCATCAACCCCAACTTCTGGCAACTGGCAACCCTGTTTGACATGGTGCGTTCATCCGTCGTGCTTGGCCTGTTTGCCTTGGGGGTGCTGTTCGTCCTTGCTGCAGGCGGCCTGGACGTCTCCTTTACAGCAATCGCCGCTTTCACCATGTACGCCATTACTGTCGCAGTAATCGAGCATGCGCCGGCCATGCCGATCACAGCCATCTTCCTGCTTGGTGCATTGGGCGGCTGCCTGTTCGGCGCATTGAACGGCTTGCTGGTTTACGCGTTCAGGGCACCATCGCTGATCGTCACGATCGGGACGCAATACGTCATCCGCAGTCTGCTGCTGACTTTTATCGGTACCGCCCTGATCATTAACGTCCCCGAAGCGATGGAAAGCTTCGGCAAAACGGCGCTGTGGAGCTACCAGTCCAGTCTGGGAGGACGAGCCGTTCTACCGGCCTTTTCGCTGGTACTCGTGGCAGCGGCCATTCTGACCTGGTGGATACTCAACCGAACGCTGCTCGGTCGGGCTGTGTTTGCTATCGGCGGAAATCCGGCCGTGGCCGAACGGCTGGGCTACAACCTTGGCTTCGTCAATGTGTTTGTCTTTGCCTATGCCGGACTACTGGCCGGAATTGGCGGGATTGTCCATGTTTCGAGCAACCGTCTTGCCAACCCCTTTGACCTGACGGGAACCGAAATGGATGTCATCGCTGCGGTCATTCTGGGGGGGGCGCGCATTACCGGCGGTTCCGGCACGGTTCTTGGCACCTTGCTCGGTGTCGTGCTGGTCGCGCTGATCAATAATGTCCTGATTCTGGCCGGGGTACCAAGCACCTGGCAGAAAGTCATCATTGGCCTATTCATTGTGCTGGCCGGCTCGATGTTCGCTGAACGCAGCACCCAGCACTGACCAACCCGCCTTGATCAGACGCTCGAGTACAAGCTGACCGCGAACACCGCTTCGAGCGTGCCGAGGTCGATAAACTACACCGCTGACGGTGCATTGAGGCCCAGCCGCCACAGCGAAGTGACTTCGGCCACCCGCGCCAGATACAGCGGGTCGTTGATGTCGGCGGCCTTTGGATGCTGTGGGCGCACGTCCTGTCGGCCAAGTACTTTCAGTCCGGCTTGCGCGAACCAGCCGAGCATGGTCTCGCGTGTTCGCAGCCCCAGATGTTCGGCGAGGTCGGAAAGAATCAGCCAGCCCTCGCCGCCAG
>CAYMYD010000037.1:0-13849 GCA_964394535.1 uncultured Propionivibrio sp.
TGCGCAAGAAGTACGGCAGCCTCTCCGAAGTCGCGCCCTTGAAACCGGCGCACCTCACCCGTCCGGCGCTTTCCCTCATGCCGGGCAAGCGGACCCGGCCGCAGGGTGACAAGGCCGGTTTCATCGCCAATCCCAAGGAGGTGTAATTCGGAAAACGTACCCTGCCTGCAAGTACAACAGCGTCGTAATCGCAGGCAGGGTACGCTCCAAACAAGGGGGTTGGTGATCATTCCTTTTACCCCCGTTCAGACTCATCCCATATTGGAAAGACCTGATCTGGCTTTCCTCGGACTTTTGGGCTAAAGTTCGCCGCCGTATCCGGGATGAAAATATCCCTTGCGGCAAATCAGGAGTCCATGAACAGTTTCGGCGCACAGATCGGGTTCAAGTTCAAACAGGATGGCTCGCCGGCCCGCTATCCGGGGAACACGGTGGTTTCTGCCATCAATGCAGATAATCCGGCGTATCCGGTATTGCTTGAAACCATCGAATCCATCGACCAGGAAGGGCTCTTGCCCCGTCTGATCCTGCTGCCCCGTGCCAGTTACCATGTCACGATAATCCGTGGTCTCAACGACCGGGTACGTACAGCGGAGTTCTGGCCGTCAGCACTCCCGGTGACGGCCAGCCTGATGGAAATGGATCACTACGTCACTGAAAGGCTTGAAGGCATTCCCTTTCCGGCGTCGTTTGCCATGACTTTCGGGCGCTTGCAATGGAATGACGAAGATGTGCGCATCCGCCTTGCGCCAGCCACCCTGGAAACTGGGCGCGAATTGCGTGCTTTTCGGGACCGGATTGCCGACCGGCTTGGCTTGCGTCTTCCCGGACACGACAGCTATACCTTCCATACGACGCTGGCCTATGTTCACCACCGCGCCCGGGAGGGCGATGCCGAAAAGATGGCCCGGATCACCGAGCGCTTTCTTGAGCGTCACGCCGACAAGACGCTCGAAATCAGCGCGCCGTATCTGGCCTTCTATGAGGACATGATGGCCTTCCCCCGAACGAGAAAGTAAAAGGAGTCCGCATTTTGGGTGAAAGAATTGTTAATGGAATCATTTTCCTCCTGAGTTCGGTTTATCTGGGCTACGCCATGCAGATGCCTTTCGGCAGACTGGCCGCACCGCGATTCGGTTTTATCCCGCAGATTGTCGGCTGGGCAGCCGTGGCCCTGTCCGCCTTTTTGCTGGTCCAATCGCTGCTGGGCAAGGGAGATTCCCGTGCCGTCAGGTTGCAGACCGACTGGAAAAGTCTCGCGCTAATTGTTGTAACAATTATTTTGTACATTCTTGTCCTGCCCTACGCGGGCTACATCATCAGCAGTTTTCTGGTGCTGTTGGCAGTTCTTAAAATCGGCAAGATTGACGGCTGGGTCAAGCCGCTGGTCATTTCCGTATCCACCTCGCTGGTCTTCTATGCCATTTTCAAAATGGCGCTTTCCGTACCGCTGCCGCCCGGCATTTTGGGCTAGGGGTCTGTTTCATGGATATTTTCACTCAACTCATGCAGGGCTTCGCCGTGTCGCTGACCGGCCCGAACCTGCTGGCCTGCACCATTGGCGTCGTGGTCGGCACGCTGACCGGCGTCCTGCCCGGAATCGGCGTCACCGGCACGATGGCCCTGCTTTTGCCGATCAGCTTTGGCATGGATCTGACCACCGCCCTGATCATGTTCGCCGGGATCTACTATGGCGCGATGTACGGCGGCTCAACGACTTCCATTCTGGTCAATCTTCCAGGGGAGGCCGCATCGGTCGTCACTGCGCTCGATGGCTACCAGATGGCGAAGAAGGGTCGGGCAGGCGCTGCCCTGACCGTTTCCGCGATCGGCTCCTTTGTTGCCGGTACCCTGAGTCTGGTGGCGCTCACTTTTTTTGCGCCCCTCCTGGCAAAGGCCGCTCTCAAGTTCGGGCCGCCGGAATATTTCGCCATCGCGCTGTTCGGACTGGTGATTCTCACCAACCTGACCGGAAAAAATCCGCTCAAGTCACTGCTCATGGTGCTGGTGGGGATCATGCTCAGCACGATCGGCATGGATGCGCTGACCGGCGCCCGGCGTTTCACTTTCAACATTCCGGATCTGATGGGAGGCATCGAGTTCGGCGTGCTCGCCATGGCGGTGTTCGGCATCAACGAATTATTCACGATCCTGGTTGAGCCTAACGAACCCATCAAGGTCGGCAAGATCAGTCTGCGTGAGCTTTATCCCAACAAGGAAGAAATCAAACGTTCCATCGGGCCGATTTTCCGGGGCTCGTTCCTGGGCTTCCTGATCGGACTCATGCCGGGCCCGGCGGGTACCCTGTCGAGCTTTGGCTCCTATTCCCTGGAAAAGAAATTGTCAAAACACCCGGAAAGATTCGGTCATGGGGCCATCGAAGGCGTCGCCGGGCCGGAATCAGCCAACAATGCCGCCAGTACCGCCGCGATGATCCCCTTGCTGTCACTGGGTCTGGCCTTTGCGCCCCCCGCCGCGCTGCTGCTGACCGGCTTCATCGTTCATGGCGTGCAGCCGGGCCCGACCCTGATCACCAGCCATCCGAATGTGTTCTGGGGATTGGTGGCCAGCATGTATATTGGCAACGTGATCCTGGTTGTCCTGAATCTGCCCTTTGTCGGCGTGTTTGCTTCCCTGCTGAAAACGCCCGCCAGAATCCTCATGCCGATCGTGATGATCATCACCTTCACGGGCGCTTATGCGACCAATAACAGCCTGTTCGATCTTGCCCTGCTGCTGGTGTTCGGCCTGTTTGCCTATTTCGCCAGCAAATACGGATATAGCATGGCCCCGCTGGCCGTCGGCCTGGTGCTGGGCAGTACCATCGAAAAAGGCATGATCCAGGGCATGATCATCTGCAAGGGGAGTTTCCTCGAACTGATGAAACGCCCCCTGGCTGGTACCATCCTCGCGCTGGCTGCGCTTCTCGTCTTCCTGACCCTGCTCAAGCCCATTCGCCGGATTTTGAGTCAGAGCAAGGAAGCCTGACATGACTTGCTTTGTTGTACCGTTGGCCCTACCCACCGCTTTGGCATCCCGTCCAAAGATTTAACATGAAGGAGTTTTTATGAAACGAATCCTGGCAGTTGTCCTCGCCTCCACCCTGGCTTTTTCAGCAAACATCGCTGGCGCCAAGGACAAAGCCCCCGCAGACCTCAAGTTCCCGACCAAGGACATCACCTATCTGGTGCCTTATTCCGCCGGGGGCAGCTCTGACCAAATGGCCCGAGCCATGGTGAACTACGCAAAAAAATACCTTGGCGTTAACCTCATCATTGAAAACGTGGGGGGTGGCGGCGGTAACGTCGGTCTGGTCAAATTTGCCGGTTACAAGCCGGATGGTCATTCGGTTGTCAGCGCAAACACCTCAATGAACCTGCAGCCCATCTATGGCACCACCCAGTATGACTACCTTGACATCCTGGAGCCGATCGCACTGACGGTTTCCATCCCCATTGCCATTGCCGTTCCCAAGGAATCGCCCTACAAGACCATTGAAGAACTGATCGCCGCCGCCAAGGCCAAGCCCGGTTCCATCCAGTATGGTCATGCCGGTGTGGGCTCCATCACCCACGTCACCGCCGAACTGTTTGCCATGGAAGCCGGAATCAAAATGGAACAGGTGCCGTTTGGCAGCGGTAATGACGCACTGACCGCGTTGATGGGCAATCATATCAACGTCAATGTTGCCGCCCTTTCCGAAGTGCTTGGTCATCACAAATCGGGGACGCTCAGAATCCTGGCCATGTGCACCAACAAGAAGGTGGAAAACATTCCCACGCTGATCTCGAAGGGTTACAACGTCGATATGAAAGTGACCCAGGGCATCAGCACGCTGAAAAAAGTTGATCCCCGGATCGTCAAATTCCTCGACGAGGGTTTCGGCAAGATCATCAACGACAAGGATTACCAGAAGGATCTCACGGCGCTCGGCATGGAGATCGACTACCTCAACGCCGCCGACTTTGGCGCTTTCCTCAAGAAACAGCGCGCAACCTTCACCAAGGTCGTGAACGAATCGGGTATCGCCGCGATGGTCAAGAGCAAGCAATAAGGCCGCATTACCGTGAAGCGGGAAAGGGAGAAGGGTGCGCCTCGCCTGTTTTTTCGGCTTGCACCTGAAAAAACGCCGTTTGTTTTCGCAGCCGCCATGCCGACAGACGGTTTCACCCTTCCCTCTTCTCCCTTCACCCTTCCCGCAATCGCTTCAGGCGATTGCCCTGGGAGCCAGGATGCCAATCCGCGTTCTTGAGCAGTTTGTCCGGGGAAAACAGGCAGACCAATCTCTCTGCGAAGACCGTCTGGTGGTAACAAGCCATTTTGTTGCGGTCATTGACGGCGTCACCTCGAAGTCAGCCTATACCTGGCAAGGGGAAAGTTCCGGCGTACATGCCGGCAAGCTGATTGAGCAGGTGCTTGAAAAGGCAGATCCCGCGATTTCCTTCGACGCCCTGCTCGACGAAATCAATCACCGCTTTCAGGCCTTGTACGCCACGCTGGGGCTTTCCGGGCATATGGCGGCCCATCCGATCGACCGGATGCAGGCCTGCCTTTGTGTATATAGCCTGGAAAGGAACGAGCTCTGGTTTGTCGGCGACTGTCAGGCGCTCGTCTCCGGCGTCCTGTATGCCCAGCCGAAAAAAATCGACCTGCTTTGCGCGGAACTCCGCTCGGTGATTTTGGAGGCCGAATTACGCCAAGGTACAACGCTGGAAGCGATTGCTGCGGACGATCCCGGCAGACGCTTCATTCTGCCGCTGATCAAGGCGGCAAAGTGTTTTGGCAATGTCGATCAGGGACACCCCTACGACTATGCCCTCATCGACGGAAGCGAGATTCCGGCCGGACACCGCCACGTGTATCGGCTTGATGCCCTGCCGCAGGAAATCGTCCTCGCCAGCGATGGTTATCCCGAACTTTTTGCCACACTCGCCCAATCCGAAGCCCATTTACAGGCGATCAACGCGAAAGATCCGCTCTGCTTCCGTGAAAACAAGGGCACCAAGGGAATCGCGCCGCAGAGCGAGTCCTTTGATGATCGCGCCTATATCCGTTTTGTGGCGCAGTAGCTTGGGGCAATTTTCGTGGCATCAGCTGATTATTTGACCCCGTCGTATTTCGTGCTTCGCAATTTCTCAAAAGCACTTTCCAACTGGTCAAGATAGCCGCCGGGTGCGTGGTAGGCCTGCACCATGAGCGGATCGGGCTGACTGACTGGCTTGCCAGCAATAATTGCTTGCCGCAGACGCTGTACGAGACGGTCGCGGCCTGCTTCAGGTTCGATTGCGATGGCAGCCGCGACGGCGGCACCGAGCGCGGCGCCCGCTTGGCCTGCGGCGATGGCCGGACGCTTCCAGATGGCGGCGATGCGCCGCAGGATGGCCGGGCTGGCGGAAGGGCCGCCACAAACGCTGATCGGCTCCTGTCCGGCGCTGGCTCCGGTGATTTTCATGCCGTAGCGGTAGACCAAACCCAGGGCGCTATCGACCGCACCGGCATAGTCGCTGGCAAAGTCGCTGGTCGCCCCATCGAGACGCAGCGGATCAGGATGGGCGGCAATCAGCGGGAAGGATTCGCTGTCCGGATGCCAGAAGCGCAGACGGCTACCCGGCGCGACCTGTTCCAGCGCGGCTTCCGCAGCGGCGTAATCCCTGGCCGGGATGCCATGACGCAGGCGCAGGCGATCCCAGGCGAGCGCGCCATTGGTACGGCAACCGAAATTGAACGGCCGCCCCAACCCGTCGTACATGGCATTGGCCGCACCATTGGGGTCGATCGCGGCTTCCGGACTGGAGATCATGTACACGAAGCTGGTCCCCAGACTCAACAGATCACCGCTGGCCAGCACCTTGGATTGCGGATTGTCTCCAGAGCCGACGATGATCCGGCAATCGGCAGAAAAGCCGTATCGCCGCTGAAAATAGGCGGCAATCGTGCCGCATGCCGTCAGCGGATGGGCAAGCGGCGGCAGCTTTGCCGCCAGAGCCACCGCACCGCCGGGCAGGTCGGCCGCGACAGCCTGCAGCACTGTTTCATCCCATTGCCGAGCGCGATAGTTCATGATGCCGGTGCCGCAGGCATTGCCGAAATCCAGAGGAATGGTGCAGTCGCCCACCAGAATGGCCGGTATCAAACTGGAGATTTGCAGGATGTGGCGGGTGGCGGCGTAGGCCTGCGGGTAACGCCCGGCCAGTTTACGGTGTACGCAGGCAGCAAAGCGCAGGGGAATGTCGCTGCCCGTGCGTTCGATGATCGCCGCCTTGCCGCCGGTTTTTTTACGGATATGTTCGGCTTCCCCGGTCGTGTTGGCGGTTTTCCAGATCGGCGCTCCGCCGTAGGCAAAACAGTCCTTGAGCGCGGTGAGCAGGTTTTCCTGGTGAGCATTTTCACGCAGGCTGGCGAAGGCCGACCGGGCGGCCTCACCCAGATAGACATGGCCGTGCTGCTGACCGGCGGTGTTGATGGCGGCAATACTGGCTGTATCCATGCCGCTGGCTTGCAGATCACCGAGCAGGGCATCGAGTGCGGCGATGAACAGGCGCGGGGGTTGTTCGGCTTCGCCGACTTCGCGCGGCGGCATGATCATGCTGTCATGCTCGAAGCCGAATCCGGCGAGGCGCGGATCGTCACGGTAAGCGAGGGATTTGCTCCAGATGACAGCGCCAGTGGCGATTTC
Source organism: uncultured Propionivibrio sp. (assembly GCA_964394535.1). GTDB lineage: Bacteria > Pseudomonadota > Gammaproteobacteria > Burkholderiales > Rhodocyclaceae > Propionivibrio. The sequence continues at coordinate 6,677 of CAYMYD010000037.1, forward strand.
CAGTAAAACGCCACTCAGGCTCTGTGTGCTGGCGTCAATGCCAAGAACGGTATGTGTGGACATGCTTTCTTTCTGCAGATCATGATTTTGAGGCATCGACGAAGTTGGAACGGTAGGCAATCAGTGGCTTGAATTACAGCTGACCAAGGTCGGCTTGGTCGATCGCAACATTGCCAGACACTGTGCCAATGCCGCCAGCAGGTATGCCTGCCAATGATAATCCAGCTGGTGGGATATGCAGATGCCAATGAGGCCGGATTGGTGTTTGTTCGAGATGGACTCGTGTTGCTTTCGGGGCACCACGAAACATCCCTCGCTGCCTGGCCGCGGTGAAAGCTTGCCGGAAGTGGCGAAGTACCCGCAGCGAGAAAGGAACTGGCATCAGCGCTCAGGGCGACGCGCAAGTATTTTCTCCAATCTGCCTGCATCTGGCGGTCAGACTGCTGAGAAATCCAACAAAAAATAAAAGCAACCGCTTGCGCAACCGCTTGCTTTTATTTTTCATGGTGCTTATTATTTGCAAAAACAAGTGGCAGCGGCAGTGAGCAGGCGGGACATGGCAAGCAAATAGTGTTTCCAAAGCAGACAGGGCGGGGTGTTTGTCTGGGTTATTTGCAGACCTGTCGCGGTGGTGTGTCATGCCAAAACCAGGTGCCGAAATAAAAAGTCACCCGGTCGCTGCCAATGAAAATTTTGCGGTCAGGGATGCGCGATGTTCGGGTAGTTGCTAAGGAGTTTGACGATGGGGGTCGCACTAAAACTTGAGCACATATCGAAATCCTTTCCAGGGGTACGTGCTCTGACGGATGTGTCTTTTACCTTGCAGACGGGTGAAATCCGTGCACTTGTCGGTGAAAACGGCGCGGGCAAATCAACATTGATGAAGATTCTTTCCGGCGCCTATGCTGCCGACGAGGGGCATATTGAACTGTTCGGAGAGCAGATCACTCACCCGACGACGGCGTCGATGATCGCTCGGGGTGTCGCGGTCATTTATCAGGAACTTGCGCAAGCGCCACATCTGACCGTGGCAGAAAACATCCTGATGGGGCGCTTGCCGCAGAAGAACGGCCTGATCGATTGGCTCGAGGCGAACCGTCATGCCTCCGCCGTGATTTCGCGTCTTGGTTTTGATCTGGATCCAAAAGCCAGGATTGCCGATCTTTCGGTGGCCAAACGGCAGATGGTGGAAATTGCCAAGGCGCTGGCGCGCAATGCAAAAATCATCGTTCTGGACGAGCCTTCCGCTGTATTGGCGCAGGCCGAGATCGACCAGCTTTTTGTGATCATCCGGCAGCTGGCACGTGACGACGGCGTGGCTTTCGTCTATATCTCCCACCGTCTGCGCGAGGTTTTCGAGATCAGTGACACCGTCACGATTCTCCGTGACGGGATTGTGGTGCACAACGGCCCGTCCAATGAAATGACCACCGACAGCCTGATCAAGGGCATGGTTGGTCGTGAGGTTACAGACATTTTCCCGCCACGGAATGCCGTGATCGGTGATGAGGCGCTGATGGCCAGCAACATCACGACTGAATCACTCCTCAAGGACGTCAGCATTCAGGTCAGACGCGGTGAGATTGTCGGCCTGTTTGGTCTGGCCGGCGCGGGACGCACTGAGCTTCTGCGCGCCATTTATGGTGCGGACCCGCTTCAATCCGGAGAGATCAGGGTCAAGGGCAAGGTCGTCGGGACCGGGGCACCACGCCGCAGCATTGCCCTGGGACTTGGCTTGGTTCCAGAGGATCGTAAGACCGAAGGACTGTTCCTGATCCAGAGCGTCGGTTTCAACATCATGTCGGCCAGTTTGAGCAGGATTTTACGGTACGGCCTTCTGGTGCTTGGCCTGGAAAAAAACATTGTCAACGGCTTGATCGAGCGTTTGCATATCAAGACCCCAGGGGCCGCAACCGCTTCCAAAAATCTTTCCGGCGGCAACCAGCAAAAATGTGTGCTGGCCCGACTGGTCAGCGCCGGGTGCGAAATCATGCTGGCCGACGAACCGACCCGAGGTGTCGATGTGGCTGCCAAACGTGAAATTTACGACCTGCTGGTCGAGCTCGCTGAAACACGAGGTCTGGCCATTGTGATGGCCTCCTCGGAATTGCCTGAAATCCTGGGCATCTGCGACCGGGTCTATGTCATGCGGGAAGGAAAAGTCAGCGCCGAACTGGATGCCCGTTCGGTCACCGAAGAAGAAGTAATGCATTTTGCAGCGTTGTATTGACCCTCAATATTATGGAAAGACGGCCATGAAATTTTTTCCCCGGAGAGCAGGGCTGGCGATTGTCCTGTTGCTACTTGTCATTTCAGCATCATTCATTTCGTCGCATTTTCTGAACCCGATCAACATCCTCAACGTACTCCGTCAGGTCGCTCTCTACGGAATCCTCGGGGTTGGCATGACGTTCGTGATCCTGACCAAGGGCATTGACCTGTCGGTCGGCTCCACGGTGGCACTGGTCGGCGTGGTTGGCGCCTTGCTCATGGAACGGGGGGTGCCGATTCCCTTGATGATACCGATATGCCTGGCCCTGGGTGCCGTGGTTGGTGCAGTCAATGGGTTCGGCGTGTCCTACTGGCGCATCCCTGCCTTCATCACAACCCTGGGCACGATGGTCATGGTTCGCGGCTTTGCCCTGATGCTTGCTGATGGAGGAACCGTCAAGCCGGGCAAAGCGGCAGAAGACTTCTTTTTCCTCGGCGGCGGCTATCTCTTCGGTATTCCTACGCCGATCTACGTGTTCGTCATTGTCTGCATACTCGCGGGGGTCACCTTGAAGCTCACGCCTTTCGGACGGGCAGTGTATGCGGTCGGCAGCAATGAAGAAGCAGCGCACCTGTCCGGGGTCAATGTGCCTTTGGTCACCTTCGGCGTCTACATCATTGGCAGTGTTCTGGCCGCACTCTCCGGACTGATTTTCCTGTCGCGCCTGTCTGTCGGCGATCCCAATTCCGGCCTGGGCCTGGAACTGGAGGCAATCACCATTGCCGTCATCGGCGGCGCGTCCCTGTTTGGTGGGGAAGGCACGGTCATCGGAACAATCGGCGGCGCGATGGTACTCGCCATCATTGCCAACGTTCTCAATCTTGCTGGCGTTTCACCATTCTCACAACAGGTGGTGAAAGGAGCAATCATCATTCTGGCGGTTTTGATGGAAACCGGTAGAAAGGCACGCAAATAGCGTGAATACAACCCAAGGAGGAGTAAAAATGTTGAAATTGACCAAGTGTTTTCTGGTTTTGAGTGCAGGATTTTCCCTTGCTGCGGCAAGCACGGCGGCTTATTCTGCCGATCCGATCGTCATCGGCTTTTCGCAGGCAAGTTCCAATTCTGCACATCGCAACACCATGACCAAGCGCAATCAAAGCTATGCGGCAGAAAACTTCAAGGATGCCAAGTTGATCGTGACCAATGCCGAGGGCAAGTCGGCCAAGCAGATTTCCGACATCGAGAGCCTGATGGTACAGGGCATGAAGGTGTTGATGATTTCAGCACAGGATAGCGCGGCAATCACCCCGACCGTCAAACAGGTCATGGCCGCAGGTATTCCCGTGGTAACCCTGGAGCGCAGTGTTGATACGCCGGTCACCCTGCATATCGGGCCGCATAACAAGCCGATCGGCAAACTCGCTGGCGAATTTGTCGTCAAAAAACTCGGTGGCAAAGGCAATATCGTCGAAATCAAGGGTGACCCGGCAGTCGCCCCTGCGGTCGAGCGTCATGCCGGCTTTGCCGAGGCTATCAAGGGAACGAATATCAAGGTCATCGCCGAAACCCATGCGGATTGGGATCAGGAAAAGGCGCTCAAATTCATGGAGGATACCTTGCAGCGCTTCGGCCCGGGGAAAATCCAGGCGATCTACACCCATAACGACAATATGGCCTTTGGGGCCTTACGCGCCATCCAGGCCGCCGGGCGGGCCAAGGAAGGCATCATGATCATCGGCATTGATGGCGAAAATGCCGCCATCCGTGCCGTTGCCAAGGGCGAACTGACCGCGACCTTTACCTACTCGACCGTTGCTCCGGAAGGGGTCATGGCCGCCTACGCGCTGGCCACCAAGAATCCTGCTGCCTTGAACAAACTCGGCAAGCTCACCAAGAAGGCCGACGGTTCGACAGAAATCGAAATTCCCTCGAACATGATCACCAAGGAAAATGCCTCACAGTATTTCTGTAAAGGCTTTGGTGACGATCCTGAATGTAAGTAAATCAAAAAGCTCTCCGTTGACTCCCACCAGCCCAAAGCGCGGTGGGAGTTTTTTTGCCGGGGGATTCACTCGACTCAGGCGTTTAGATTTTTGCCTTGCCTCAAAGCGGGATGACGCCCTTTTTGATGATGATGTTGCCGTATTTGCGCATTTCCCCGGTCTGGACAATGGCGAAAGCTTCCGCAGAGCGCAACACAAAGCTTTGTCGGTCAATTTTTACAATTGCCGGGGTTTTTGGCCAATGGCGATCAATGGCCGCGCGGAAATCCGCTTCGACACTGGGATCGAGAGGATCCCCGTTGGCCGGTTCCATCATGATGATTGGAGCGGCGACATAATCATCGGGATTCATCAAGGCCATGATCCCATCCAGAAGTTCGGCACCGCCCACGCCGTCGCAGCGGATAACGGTGGGGTTCTTGCTGTGACTGGGGTAATAGGCATCAACAAGGACCAGTTCATCACCGTGGCCCATGCGGGCCAGGGTATAAAGTAATTCTGGCGTGATACAGGGCTTGATTCCAAACAGCACGTTATTCTCCTTCTGACTTCAATTTTTTGTGACCTGGAAGTTCAGCTGCTCAGGCACGCCTGGCGTACTTTTTCATATCAAAATAGACAGCACCAATGATGATGAAACCCTTGATCAGCAACTGAAAGTAAGAATCAACACCGAGATAGGTCATTCCATAATTGATGATTCCCAGGGTCAATACACCAAGCAGCATGCCGCTCATGGTGCCAATCCCCCCGCTTTGCGAAACACCACCGATGGTAACGGCGGCAATGGCATCCAGTTCCATGCCACGACCGGTCAGCGCATTGGATAGCCCCAGACGGCTGGCAAGCAACACACCGGCAATGCCGTAAAGAATGCCGCCGTACAGATAGACCAGAATCAATTCTTTGGTCACATTGATTCCAGAGACACGCGCTGCGACCGGGTTGCCTCCAATCGCATACATGTTGGTGCCTTGTCGGGTATGGCGCAGGATGAACCACACGATCAGCGCGGCGACTGCGACAAAGAGCGGGAGATTGGGGATGGGGCCCAAAGTCCCCTGGCCGATGATCTTGAATGATTCCTTGAGACTGCCAACCACATTGGCCCGGGTATAAATCAACTGACAGCCAAAGGCAACGGACATGGAGCCCAGCGTGGCGATGAATGGCGGCAATTTGGCGCAGGCGACGAGCAAACCGTTGAACAGTCCGAAGGCGGCACCGGTGGCAATACCGGCAACAATGGGTAGCCACAGCGGGAATTCGACGCCAGGATAGATGGCCGCTCTATAGTCCGGATTTTGCGCAAAGGAAGCAGTCACACTCGCCACCAGGCAGACCACTGCGCCAACCGACAGATCAATGCCACGCGTGATGATGATCATGCCGACCCCCAGGGCTGCAAAGGCGCGCACGGATTCGGCAACCGCCAGATTGCGCAGGGAGTCGATGGACAAGGAAGCGCCATCGGTCAGGAGCGCCAGCGCAATGACCAGGACAATGAATGTCACCAGGTTGGTATGTCGGCTCAAATAGCCCTTCATTACCTCAACGCGGAAAGTGCCTTGTTCTGTCATTTTTCCCTCACATGTATTTCGTCGCCAGGCGCATGATTTCGTCCTGCGTGGCGAATTCGCGTTCAATTGTTCCGGTGTTGCGGCCTTCACATAACACCATGATGCGGTGCGACATGCCGATCAGTTCGGACATTTCCGATGAGACCATGATGATTGACTTGCCGCTGCGAACCAGATCGACCATGATCGAATAGATTTCATATTTGGCCCCGACGTCGATACCTCGTGTGGGTTCGTCCATGATCAGAATATCGGGGGCAATCATCAGCCAGCGGGCAAGCAAAACCTTTTGCTGGTTCCCACCGGAGAGATTCTGGATCGGTGTTGCCATTGACGGTGTTTTGGTGCGCAACAGACGGTTCAGGCGCTCTGTTTCCTGAGCAATCTTTCGATGCTTCAGGCTGCGAAAAACCGTGCGATAGTTTTTGAGCGACGGGATTGCGGTATTGGTCGTGATCGAGAGTTGCGGAAATATTCCCGAAGCCCGGCGGTCTTCGGTAATCAGGCCAATGCCATGCCGTATGGCATCCCGGCTGGAACGAACCGGCAGCGCTTGTCCATTGATTTCAATACTGCCGCTGACAATGTCGCGCAGACCAAACAAGGCCTCGATGAATTCGGTGCGTTGTGCGCCAACCAGGCCGCCGATGCCCAGAATTTCACCCCGCCGCAAGGTCAGGCTGATGTTCTGGAATGATCTGGGGTTACTGGAAGAAAGCTGATTTACCTGCAAACGTATTTCACCCGGAATACTCTCCAGCGGCGGGAAGCGCTGGCTGGTATCCCGTCCAACCATCAGTCGGATCAGTTGATCCTCGTCAATGGCGCTGGCCGGATAAGTGCCGACCATTCGTCCATCGCGCATAACGGATATCTCGTCTGCAATCCGGAAAATTTCGTGCATCTTGTGCGAAATATAAATAATCGCCACGCCCTGACTTTTCAGGTCGCGGATGATACGAAACAGATGCTCGGTTTCCTTTTCGGTGATTGACGAGGTGGGTTCATCCATGACGACAATCGAAGCATTGCAGGAGACGGCCTTGGCAATTTCACAGGCCTGCTGCTGTGAAATGGAAAGCTGCCCCATGCGCACATCGGGGCTGATTTCCATTTCCAGTGCCTGCATCAAGGCCACGGTATCCGCGTGCATTTTCTGATGTTGCAGGACACGCAAGGGGCCGAAACGGAAAACGGGTTCACGACCCAGCCAGATATTCTCCTGAACGGAACGATCAGGCACATTGGCGAGTTCCTGATGGATCATCGAGACACCGGCATCAAGCGCGGCTTTCGTGCTTTGAAAACGGGCGGGTTTGCCCTTAAGGGTGATTTCGCCTTCATCAGGGTGATACATCCCGAACAGGCATTTCAT
>CAYMYD010000038.1:0-4017 GCA_964394535.1 uncultured Propionivibrio sp.
AAAAGGAAAAGGATGTTAGCACAGCGATGAATGACAGTGAATTCAAGACATTGTCTGACGCCGTTCTGGCGCGGATCGAACAGGGCTTGGAGGCCAGTGGGGCCGATCTGGATTTTTCCATGGTGGGTGATGGGGTGCTGGAAATCGAATTTGACGAAGGAAGCAAGATCGTCGTCAATCGCCATGCTGCCCAGCAGGAAATCTGGGTGGCGGCCCGTTCGGGTGGGTATCACTTCGGCTGGGATGGCCAATTCTGGCGCAATACTCGTGATGGCAGCGAGCTTTATGCGCAGCTCTCGGAGTTGCTCTCAGCCCAGACGGGGATGAGTATCCGCCTGGACTAACCGTCTGCTGGCTCAATCTACCGGTTTGTCATCGTTGTGCTTGATGCTGAGCGCGGATTCGAGATCATCCTCGGGTTCGGGCGGCAGATTTTCTTTGTAGAGCAGCTCCTTCGCTGGGCCCTTGCCGGGGTTGGCCATTTCGATAGCGGCCAGTCCTTGCGGCTGCGGCAGGAAGGATTCGGGAACGTCTTTCAGTGCCTTGGCCATGTAGCCGATCCAGGCGGGTAGCGCCGTGGTGCCACCGGTCTCGCCAGCGCCCAGATTCTTTGGCTGATCGAAGCCGACCCACGAGCAGGCGACAACGGTTTGCTGATAGCCACAGAACCAGGCATCAACGTGTTCGTTGGTGGTACCGGTCTTGCCGGCCAGGTCACGGCGCTTCAGAGTATTCGAGGCACGTCCGGCAGTGCCGTAGATGGTGACATCGCGCAGCATGCTGTCCATCAGGTAGGCGTTGCGCGGGTCAATGGCCTGTAGCGACTCGTCCCCGGCGACCACCGGTTGGGCCTGAGCTAGCACCTGATCCTTGCTGTCACGGATTTCACTGACGATATAGGGCTGAACCCGATAGCCTCCATTGGCAAAAACCGAGTAGGCGGTGACCATCTGCCAGGGGGTGACCGAACCGGCACCGAGCGCCATGGTCAGGTAGGGCGGGTGCTTGTCGGCGTCAAAGCCGAAACGGGTGGCGTAGTCCTGGACGAAATGCACACCACTGGCCTGTAGCAGGCGGATGGAGACCATGTTTTTCGATTTGGCCAGCGCAGTCCGCATGCGCATCGGGCCTTCGTACTTGCCGTCGTAATTTTTTGGAGACCAGGCCTGGCTGCCCGTGGTTGCGGCGGAGATGCTGATCGGCTCGTCGTTGATGATGGAGGCCGGGGTAAATCCCTTCTCCAGCGAAGCGGAGTAGATGAAGGGCTTGAAACTGGAGCCGGGCTGTCGCCAGGCCTGCGTGGCATGGTTGAATTTGTTGCGGTTGAAGTCGAAGCCGCCGACCAGGGCGCGGATCGCGCCGGTTCTCGGGTCGGTGGAGAGCAAGGCTGCTTCGACTTCCGGCATTTGCGTGATGCGCCAGTTGTTCTTTTCGTCGGGCTGGACGCGGATTACCGCGCCGCGCCGTAGCCGTTTGTTGGGCGGGGCCTTGTCGTCGAGCATCCGCGCGGCGAGCTTCATGCCGTCGCCGCTGATCGTGAGCACCTCGCCGCCACGGCAGTAAGCAGTGATCTGCTTGGGTTCGACTTTGAGGACAATGGCCGGGCGCAGATCAGGCGCATCACTGAAATCCTGGAGCAGCACGTCAAGCGCCTCATCCTGATCGGATTTGATGTCGCCCATCTCGACATAAGTTTCGGCCCCCCGGTAACCATGCCGCCGGTCGTAGTCGAGCACACCCTTGCGCAGACTGGCGTGGGCGGCTTCCTGATCGCTTTTGAGGATGGTTGTATAGACGCGCAGACCACGTGAATAGACGTCTTCCGGGAAACGGTCGGCGGCCATCTGCCGTGCCATCTCGGCGACAAACTCGGCGCGCACGGCAAATTCGTTGGTTTCCCGCTTGATGACCAACGCCTGCTTCAAGGCCTCCTCATGGACATGTTCATCAATGAAACCCAGCTCGCGCATCCGGCGCAGGACATATTGCTGGCGCAGGCGGGCACGTTTGGGATTGACCACCGGATTGAAGGCTGAAGGCGCTTTCGGCAATCCCGCCAGCATTGCCGCTTCAGCCACCGTAATATCCTTGAGTGACTTGCCATAGTAGATTTGTGCGGCCGCACCGAAACCGTAGGCACGCTGGCCCAGATAGATTTGATTGATATACAGCTCAAGGATCTGATCCTTGCTGAGGTTGTGCTCGATCTTGAACGAAAGCAATGCTTCGTAAAGTTTACGAACATAAGTTTTTTCCGAGGTCAGGAAAAAGTTTTTGGCCACCTGCTGGGTGATGGTTGACCCCCCCTGCTTTTTGCCGATGCCGGCAATATTGCTCAGCGCGGCGCGCAGTACGCCCATCGAATCAATACCACCATGCTGATAAAAACGGTCGTCCTCGGCAGCCAGGATGGCCTGCTTCATGACATCAGGAACCTCCTGAATAGAGACGATGGCGCGACGTTCCTCACCGAATTCGCCGATCAGATACCCATCGGCGGTGTAAACGCGCAAGGGGATCTTCGGCTGATAGTCGGTCAGAATCTCCAGCGAGGGAAGATTCGGGTAGGTCAGGATGAGCACCACGGCGATCATGGCGCAGGCCATGAGTACCAGACCGGTGAGCAACAGGATCGGATAGAAAATCCAGCGTGAGGGCTTGGGCAAGGGCTTGTCCGTCAAAAAGTGGTTTGCGTGATTATAAACTTTGGCAACATGGCTGTCGTGGGGGCGCTGATGACAACAAAAAATGCTTTACATGCCTAATAGTTGTTGCTAGCATCTAAAGTAGATTATCTATAAGTTCGCTAACTACAAATTATTCAAGGGTTTTTTGCAAGGGGTAGCGATTTGCAACTCGACTTTTCATTATTTGGCTCAGGGTCTCGCTCGCTGATCGGCGTCGATATCAGTTCCTCATCGGTCAAGATGGTTGAACTGGGGAGCGATGGCAAGAAAGGCTATCGCGTCGAACGCTACACGACCGAAATTCTTCCCAGGGACGCCGTGGCTGACGGGAATATCGTCAACCTCGAAGCGTCGGCCGAGACCGTGCGGCGAGCCTGGAAGAAACTGGGGGCGTCGACCCGGGACGTGGCCATTGCCCTGCCCGCTTCGCACGTCATCACCAAGAAAATTATCGTTCCGGCCGGACAGCGCGAGTCGGAGCTGGAAGTACTGGTCGAGTCCGAAGCCAACCAGTACATCCCCTTTGCGCTGGAGGAAGTCAACCTCGACTTCCAGATCATCGGGCCGGCGCCTTCCTCTCCTGATGAAATCGAAGTGCTGATTGCTGCATCACGGAAAGAGAAAGTCGAGGATCGGGTCGCCGTTGTCGAATCGGCCGGATTGAAGCCGGTGGTGATGGATGTTGAGTCGTACGCCTTGCAGGCTTCCTTCGAACTGATCGAAAAACAGTTGCCGGAGTCCGGCAAGGGGCAGATCGTCGCGCTTATCGACATCGGCGCCAACCTGATGAATCTCACCGTCCTGCGAAACGGGCAGCAACTCTACACCCGCGAGCAGGCTTTCGGCGGCAACCAGCTGACCCAGGATATTGCCCGCCTGTTCGGCGTGACCTTCGAGGAAGCCGAAGCCGACAAGCGGCGTAACAATCTGCCGGAAAATTACGAGTCCGAACTGCTCAGACCCTTTGTTGAAAGCATGGCGCTGGAAGTCTCGCGCGCCCTGCAGTTCTTTTTCACCTCGACCCAATTCACCCAGGTCAATCACATTGTTCTGGCCGGGGGCTGCGCCATTCTGCCGGGGGCCGACGAAGCGGTGGCCTCCAGGACGCAGGTCAACACGATCATCGCCAATCCGTTTGCCGACATGGTGCTGTCCGATCGCGTCCGGGCCAATCAACTGCTTGCCGATGCGTCGTCGCTGATGGTCGCCTGCGGTCTGGCACTGCGGAGGTTTGACGAATGATACGCATCAACCTGCTCCCGCACCGCGAGGCCAAGCGCAAGGCCAAACGGCAGCAGTTTTTTGTCCTGACCGGACTGATTGCGCTATT
>CAYMYD010000038.1:4117-13754 GCA_964394535.1 uncultured Propionivibrio sp.
CCGGCGCAGGATGGAGGGAAAAAGAAATGAAGAAACTTCCTTCCCTTCCCCAGATCGACTTCAAGGCGCTGGCTGACGACTTCCGCAATCTCAATCCGCAGGACGTTGGTACTTGGCCGCTGGCACCGAGGCTTGCCACACTTGTCGGCCTCTTTATACTTATTCTGGCCGGTGGCTGGTGGTTCCTCTGGAACGAGCAGCTGGAAACCCTGACTGCCCGTGAACAGGAAGAAGTCAAGCTCAAGGACGAATTTATCGCCAAGAAGACCCAGGCGGCCAATCTCGACCTCTATCGCCAGCAACTGAATGAAATCGACCGCTCTTTTGGCGCCTTGCTCCGGCAACTGCCCAGCAAGTCGGAGGTCGAGGCGCTGCTGGTCGAAGTCAACCAGTCCGGCATGGGGCGCGGGCTCCAGTTCGAGCTTTTCAAGCCGAATCAGGAAATCGTCAAGGACTTCTACGCCGAGTTGCCGATCAATGTGAAGCTGACCGGCCAGTACCACGACTTCGGGGCTTTTGCTGCCGATATCGCCAGGCTGTCAAGAATCGTCACGCTGAACAACATCTCGATTACCGGCAGCGCGCAGGCCAAGGATGGTGCGCTGGCGATGGATGCTGTGGCCAAGACTTTCCGCTATCTGGATGAGGAAGAGCTTGCCGCCAAGAGGAAGGCGGCGCAGGCAGCCAAGGGTGGCAAGAAATGAGAACAATTTCCATATTGTTGTTGGGCCTGATGCTGACCGCCTGTTCCGGCGGGGATCATCAGGATCTGCGTCAGTGGATGGCTGAAGTTTCCAAGGACATCAAGGGGAGGATTCCTCCCTTGCCGCAGGTCAAGCCCTATGAGCCGGTGGCTTACGATGCCGGCAACCAGCTTGATCCGTTCAAGGTCGCCAAACTGGGCGTCGAGCAGAAGAAGCAGGGCGGTGGCTTGCGCCCCGATATGGATCGACCCAGGGAACCGCTGGAAGCGTACCCGCTGGAGTCGCTCAACTACGTTGGCGTCATGACCCGGAAGAAGGTTTCATTTGCCCTGATCCGGGTTGATGGTGCCTTGTATCAAGTCAGAACGGGGAACTACATGGGGCAGAATTTTGGGGTTGTCACTGCGGTCAACGAGTCGGAAGTTGTCCTGAAAGAGCTGGTTCAGGACTCTGCCGGTGACTGGGTCGAAAAGGAAAGCAAGCTGTTGCTGCAAGGTCAGGAGGTGAAAAAGTGAACCGGGTCGGACAATTCATCGTAGGTTTCATGGCGGCGGTTTTTTTCCTCGCAGCGCCGGTATCGGCTCAGGAAAGCCGGTCAAATGTCATTGAGTCAATTGCGGTAACGCAGCAGGGCGGGGTCCTGAATGTCAAGCTGGGCTTCAAGGAGCCGCTTGCCGCCCCGCCGCCGGGCTTCAGCGTGGCCAAGCCGGCGCGAATTGCCTTGGACTTTCTCGATACGACCAACGGTCTGGGGAAGAACTCGCAGGTTTATAACGAAGGTGACCTGAAAAGCGTCAACTTCGTCCAGGCTGACGGTAGAACCCGCGTCGTGCTCAATCTGAATCAGGCGATGAATTACGAAGCCAGCCTGGAAGGAAAAAACTTGGTGCTGGCCCTGCAACCGAGTGTTGAAAAAGATCGCGGCATGACCCGCGTCGAGCATTTTGCCCAAGCGCAACCGGCGCAAGTGGTGACCAGCATCCGGGATATCGCTTTCCGGCGTGGCAAGGACGGCGAAGCCAGAATCACTGTTGATCTGACCGATCCGAATGCCGGGATTGATATCCGCCAGCAAGGTCAGACCCTCTTGGTTGACTTTGTCAAGGTTTCATTGCCCGAGGCGCTGAGCAAGCGGATGGACGTCACTGATTTCGCGACGCCGGTGTTGTCCGTGAGCACGGAGCAAAAAGGCGGCAATACGCGGATGACCATTACGCCCAAGGGGCTGTGGGAGCATAACGCCTACCAGGCGGATAACCAGTTCGTCATTGAAGTGAAGCCGATCATCGAGAATCCGAACAAGCTGATCCAGGGGACGCGGGGTGGTTACCAAGGCGAGAAACTGTCGCTCAATTTCCAGAACGTCGAGGTTCGCCGTTTGTTGCAGGTGATCGGCGAATTTACCGGCATGAATATCGTGGTCAGCGACACCGTGGGTGGGGCGATTACCCTGATCCTGAAGGACGTGCCCTGGGATCAGGCGCTGGATATCATCCTCTCACAAAAAGGCCTAGACATGCGCAAGAACGGGAACGTGATCCTGATCGCGCCGCGTGATGAAATCGCCACCAAGGAAAAGCTGGAGTATGAAGCCAAACAGCAGATCGGCGATCTCGAACCGACCCGCACCGAAAGCTTCCAGTTGAACTACATCAAGGGCGAAGACGTCAAGAAACTGCTTTCCGATTCCAAACAGACGATCCTTTCCAAGCGCGGCAGTGTCCTGCTGGATGACCGCTCGAACATCCTGTTTGTTCAGGATACGCCGCGTCACCTCGATGAAGTACGCGAGGTGATCGCCAAAATCGATATTCCGGTACGGCAGGTGATGATTGAGGCGCGGATTGTCGAGGCGGGAGATTCCTTTGCCAAGAACTTGGGGATTCGTCTGAATACGGGGTCGGCGAGACTGGGTACGGGTACCGGAGGTACGACTACCTTGACGCGCACGCCGGGACAAACCCTTAACTTCACCTCTCGCACCAGCCAAGGTGGTTCGGTCAACCTGCCTGCGACACCACGTGCCGGTACGGTAGGCACCTTTGCCATGGCGCTCTACAACAGCAGTTACACCCGCTTTATCGAGGCAGAAATCTCTGCGCTGGAAGCCGATGGACGTGGCAAGGTCATTTCCAGCCCACGGGTGATGACCGCGAACCAGATCGAAGCGTTGATTGAGCAGGGGGTTGAAATTCCCTACCAACAATCGACAAGTTCCGGTGCGACCAGCGTATCGTTCAAGAAGGCCAATCTGTCGCTGAAGGTCAAGCCGCAGATCACGCCGGATGGCCGGATCACCATGACGCTGGATATCAACAAGGATACGCCGAACACCAAGATCGCAACGGGTACCGGCGTGGCGATCGACACCAAGCACGTCAAGACCGAAGTGCTGGTCGAGAATGGTGGAACGGTGGTCATTGGGGGTATCTACACTCAGACGGTGCAGGAAAATACGCAGCGCATCCCCTTCTTTGGTGACCTGCCCTATATCGGCTGGCTGTTCAAGAACCGTGAATGGATCGACGACAAGAGCGAGTTGCTGGTCTTTATCACGCCGAAAATCGTCGCTGACGGACTGGCGATCCGCTGAGCGGATGCATGATGAAAAATACCCGCCGATGGCGGGTATTTTTTTGTGGGTAATTTCAATCGCGCCAGCGCCAAGTAATACCGCGCTTTTCAACCTCCTGGCGGATTTCTTCCATCGCCCGATCGACCAGCGTTTCGATGCCTTCCACGCCGAGTTCCAGATGCCGCCGCTGCCCGTCCTCGCCGATCGACGGCAGGCTGAACAGGCGTAGCGTCGGATAGTCAGCGACGATGCGTTCCATGAGATCAAGCAGCGCGCTTTCGTAAGCCATTGTCCCGGTCAGCAGGAAGGCCTTGTCGACCATGGGCTTCTGGTTGAACAGGGAGGCATAGTAGGTGTCGAGCGCCCATTCGGTCATCGGATGCGCCATCTGCGGGAAGCCCGGCAGGAAGTGATGATCCCGGATGCGGAAGCCGGGAATACGGTTGAAGGGGTTGGGCACCGCCTCGGCTCCGCGCGGGAAGACGCCGAGCGACAGGCGGCTTTCCGTTGCCTCTCCGGCAGCAAAACGAGCGCGAATTTCACGCTCGGCTTCGGGTTGCAGCGTGAGATCGACGCCCAGGGCTTCGGCCACGGCCTGCCGGGTATGGTCGTCCGGCGTGTTGCCGATGCCGCCGAAACTGAATACCACATCACCGCTGGCAAAGCTTTGCCGGAAGGCTTCGGTCAGGCGCGCTCGATCGTCGCCAAGATAGCTGACCCACGACAGGCGCAAGCCGCGTGCAGAAAGGATTTCGGTCATTTTGGCGAAATGCCGATCCTGCCGTTTGCCGGACAGGATTTCGTCTCCGATGATGATGGCACCAAAGTTCATGCTGATTTCTCCGCAAGTTTAACGTCAGAATGGATGGCTACGATTGCACCCTGACGCAAGCGGCGCAGGGCTTCGAGACAGAAATGAATATACGCCAGTGCGGCCAGCGAGGGGGCAAACAGACCGAGCAACGGCACGTGGGTGAGCAAGGCCATGACCAGACCCAGCCAGATCAGCACATTGGCGCGCTGCCGACGCAGGTGCTGCCATTCCTCTTGCGTGGCGTGCAGGGAAAGGGCGTCGTAGGCGAAGGTGCGGCGGTTGAGCCAGGCCATCCAGAGCAGCGGCAGCAAGAGGCCCATGCCGGGAATCAGCCATAAGGGCAGGGTCAACACCCAGCCAATAATGAACAGCAGGGCGGCCCGGACGCTATTCCACGTTGAGGCTAGCAGGCTGTCCTTACCCAAGCGCGCCAGATCAGGATAATCCGTTGCCGCCAGGTGTTCGAGCAGCAGCGGCATGACCAGCACCGAGGTCAGCAGTACCGCCAGCAGATAACTGACGGAAAGAATCGACAGCCAGCCGCCCAGCCAGGCCAGCGCATGCGCCAGCCACAGCGCGCCCCAGGCGGAAATCCAGCGCATCGGCGGCTGATCGCTGAGCATTGCCACCAGCCAATCGAGCGCAAAAGCCGCCAGCGCCGACATCAACAGCAGGGCCAGCAGTGACGGTATTAGCATGTACAGCCAGATACGGCCACTGGTCAGCGAGGTAAGGCTGCGTTTCAGGGTCAATAAAAACTCGGTCATCGATTTTCTGCCTCCCACATTTTTTGCAAACGCTTCACCGAGACCGGTGCCGGGGTACGCAATTCCTGGGCGAAAAGTTGGACACGCAATTCTTCGAGCAGCCAGCGGAACTGTTCGACCGGCGGATGGCTGACGCCCTGCCGGGCCAGCAGTCGGGCACGGCGCTCGTAGTTATTCCACAAGGGTTCGAATTCGGCCATGAGGCGGGCATCGCGGCTGGCGTCGGTTTTGAGCTTGTCCAAGCGCAGGCTGATGGCCTTGAGGTAGCGCGGGTAATGTTGCAGACGCTCGAACGGCGTGTCGATGATGAAACGTTTTCCGATCAGCCGTGCCACCTGGGCTTCGATGTCCTGTACTGCCGTCGTGTGCGCCCGGCAAGCCGGGAGTTTTTTCAGTACGCCCTGCCACTCTGCAAGAATCAGCCCGACCAAGCGGCTGATTTCCTGCAGCAGAAGGCCCAGGCGCGGTTTGGCTTCCTGGCAGCGGGTGCGGAAAGTGGCCTCGTCGAGAGGCCAGGGGGGCATGAGGCAGGCGCGTTGCACGGCGAGGTCAAGCAGTTGTTCACGCAACTCGTCGAACGTGCCGAGCGACATGTACTGCATCCCCAGCGTGGTGAGTCCCGGCAGGTTTTTTTCGAAGTACTTGAGTTGTTCGCGGAACTGCAACTTGAACAGGCGTTGCAGTCCCCGCGCGTGAACCGCCTGGGCTTCTTCCTGCGTGTCGAAAACCCGCAGTGAAACGCTGTCGCCATCGTCGGCAAGGGCGGGATAGCCAATCACCCGTTGACCGCTGCCCATGTCGACTTCCATAAGCTCCGGCAGTTCACCACAGCGCCAGTCGGTCATCCCCGCGTATTCGGCCGGGGTTTCGTGCAGTTCGGTGAATTCCTGTTTGGCCTGCCCACCCCATTCGCTACGTAATTCCGCGAGCTTTCGGCTCATCGCCAACTGCCGCCCGTGTTCGTCAATCAGTTTGAAATTGAAGGAGAAATGCGCCGGAAGCACATCCGGGCGGAAAGCGTCCGGGGTGATTTCCCAGCCGCGCGCATTGAGGCCGCGCGTCTGCAGGATGTAGTACACCAGCGCAGGAATCAGCCCCTTGTCCGAAGGCGTCGTGGCCGCAACAAATTCGGAGGCAAAATCAGGTACCGGCACCAGCTTCGAGCGAATCTTCTGCGGCAGGGTTTTGACCAGTGCGACGACCTTCTCCTTGAGGAGGCCCGGCACCAGCCATTCACACAACCCGCTGGATAGCGGGTTGAGTTGCGCCAGAGGGACGGTCATGGTCACGCCGTCGCGTGCGGAACCCGGCTCGAAATGGTAAGTGAGCGCGTAGTCCACGCCGCCGATTTTGATTTGTGGCGGGAAGGCATCGGTGGTGACCCCGGCGGCTTCGTGCCGCATCAGGTCTTCGCGCTTCAGGTAGAGCAGTTTCGGCTGCTCGCGTTCAGCCTCGCGCCGCCATTGCTCGAAATCAGCGCCGTTGCTGACGTTCTCCGGGATCAGGCGGTCGTAAAAGGCGACAATCAGTTCGTCATCAACGAGGACGTCGGGGCGGCGCGACTTGTGTTCGAGGGTTTCGATGTCGAGCATCAGCTGGTGGTTGTGTTTGTAAAACGACCAGCGACGGGCGTATTCCTCGGCGATTTCACCACCTACCAGCCCCTGCCGGATGAACAGATCACGCGCTTCCGCCGGGTTCATCGGCCCGTAGTTCACCCGTTTTTTCGGGTTGATGACGACGCCGTAGAGCGTCGAACGCTCGAAGGCCACGGCCTGCATCGCCTTCTTTTCCCAATGCGGATCAAAGTAACTGCGGCGGATCAGGTGAGCGCCCACTTGCTCCAGCCACTCAGGTTCAATGCGGGCGACACAGCGGGCGTAAAGTTTGGTCGTCTCGGTGATTTCCGCTGCGGCAATCCATTTTCCGGCCTTTTTGTTGAGCGGCGAACCGGGATGAATCAGAAACTTCATCCCCCGTGCGCCAAGGTAATGCCCGGAATCTTCCGACTTGCAGCCAATATGCCCGAGCAGACCGGAAAGCAGGGCGCGGTGGAGGGCAGCGTAGCGGGGCGGAGTAAGAGGAAAGAGCGAAGCGGAAAGGGTGGCTCCCGGGTTTACGGCGGTCTGCGCGTTTTCCGGCAATTCATTCGTGGCGGACACACCGATGCCGCAACGAGTTTTACCCTTCCCCTTTCCTACTTCCCCCTTCCTCGCCTCATTGACCAGCGCACCCAACTGTCCATGCACGTCATGCCACTCACGCATGCGGATCGGCGAGAGAAAGTTTTCCCGGCAGGCTTCAAGCAGCTTACGGTTTGATTTTTTGTGTTGCCGTTCGTTTTCGTACCACTGCCAGAGTTTGAGCCAGCTGAGGAATTCGGATTTTTCGTCGGCGAATTTTTTGTGCGCAGCGTCGGCGCTGCCCTGTTTTTCCTGCGGACGCTCGCGCGGGTCCTGCACCGTCAGCGCCGCGGCGATGACCAGCATTTCCGGCAGACAGCCTTCCTCGCGGGCGGCGACGATCATCCGCGCCACCTTGGGATCGAGTGGCATGGTGGCCAACTCCTGACCCAGCGGGGTGAGTGATCGCTCCTCGGTAATCGCCGACAGTTCCTGCAACAACTGATAGCCGTCGCTGATCGCCTTGCCCGGCGGCGCCTCAAGGAAAGGAAAGCTTTCAATGTCGCCAAGGCGCAGCGATTTCATGCGCAGGATCACCCCGGCCAGCGAGGAGCGCAGGATTTCCGGATCGGCGAAGGGCGGGCGACGCTGGAAATCTTCCTCGTCATACAGCCGGATGCAGACCCCCGCAGAGACCCGCCCGCAACGTCCGGCACGCTGCTGCGCGGAGGCCTGCGAAATTTTTTCGACCTGCAGTTGTTCAACCTTGTTGCGATAGGAATAACGTTTGACCCGTGCGAGACCCGTATCGACCACATAGCGGATGCCCGGCACGGTCAGCGAGGTTTCGGCGACGTTGGTGGCGAGCACGATGCGCCGCCCCTGATGCGGCCGGAAAATACGTGACTGCTCCTCGGCGGAAAGGCGGGCAAACAGCGGCAGGATTTCCGTCTGCGCTCCACCGCGTGAAAAGGCGTGTTTGCGCAGGGCTTCGGCGGCGTCGCGGATTTCACGTTCGCCGGGCAGGAACACCAGAATGTCGCCGGGGCCGATGCGGTTCAGTTCATCGCAGGCATCGACAATGGCCTCAAAGAGATCGCGTTCGTCCTCATCCTCCTCGTTCTGCACGGCCCGGTAGCGAACTTCCACCGGATACATCCGGCCCGACACCTCGATCACCGGCGCACCGTCGAAGTGCTGCGAAAAACGCGCGGCGTCGATGGTCGCCGAGGTGACGATCAGCTTGAGATCCGGGCGTTTGGGCAAAAGCTGTTTGAGGTAGCCGAGCAGGAAATCGATGTTCAGGCTGCGTTCATGCGCTTCGTCGATGATCAGCGTGTCGTACTGCAGGAGTTGCGGATCGCCCTGCGTTTCGGCGAGCAGAATGCCATCCGTCATCAGCTTGACGTAGGATTGCGGCGAAGTCCGGTCAGTAAAGCGAATCTTGTAGCCGACCAGGCTGCCCAGTTCGCTTTCCAGTTCCTGTGCGATACGTGCGGCGGTCGAGCGGGCGGCGATACGGCGCGGTTGCGTATGGCCGATCAGCCCGCTGACACCGCGCCCCAGATCGAGGCAGAGTTTCGGCAACTGCGTCGTCTTGCCCGATCCGGTTTCACCGCAGACGATGATGACCTGATGTTGCTTGATGAGCGTGGCGATTTCCTGCCGACGCTCGTTGATCGGCAATTCCTCGGGAAATTTCGGGCGTGGCAGCCCGGCCCGACGCACGGCAACAACCGCACGCGATTTTTCCAGCAGCGCCGTGTACTCCGCCTGCAAGGCATCGCGCTTGACGCCAAACACATGACGCAGGTCACGCGCCATCGCCCGCAGCCGACGTTGGTCGGCGGCAAGGCAATCGCTGAATTCGGATTTCTGTTTCAAGGGTGGCAGACGGACGGGAAGGTGAGGGATTCTACCAAACTCGCAACTTGCGACTGCCGGGTGATTGCGTGCAGGAGTTGATGAAACCCCCGGTTCCGGAGAGAATCCGTTCTCTGATGAGCAAAATCACCAGCAAGGAAAAGGAAAATGAAACTACTCGTCATCGGTTCCGGGGGTCGTGAGCACGCGCTGGCCTGGTGTCTGACCAAGTCGCCTGTGGTGCAGAAAGTCTATGTTGCACCGGGTAACGCCGGAACGCTGCGGCAGCACGGGGTCGAAAACTTGAATCTTGTCGATCCGGCGGCCCTGGCTGATTTTGCCGAGCGCGAAGGCATCGCCATGACCGTTGTTGGCCCGGAAGCGCCGCTGGCGGCGGGTGTCGTCAATCTTTTCCGCGCACGAGGGCTGAAGATTTTCGGGCCAACCCGCGAAGCGGCACAACTGGAATCCTCCAAGGATTTTGCCAAGCGCTTCATGGCCCGGCACAAGATTCCGACGGCGGCTTTTGCCACTTTTACCGACGCCACTGAAGCCCACCGTTACGTCGATGCCCAGGGTGCGCCGATCGTCATCAAGGCGGACGGGCTGGCTGCCGGCAAGGGCGTGGTGGTGGCCATGACGCTTGCCGAAGCGCATCAGGCCATCGACGCCATGCTGGCGGGCAACCAGCTCGGCGAGGCGGGTGCGCGTGTCGTCATCGAGGAGTTTCTGGAGGGCGAGGAAGCGAGCTTCATCGTCATGGTCGACGGCAAGAATGTATTGCCGCTGGC
>CAYMYD010000039.1:0-13723 GCA_964394535.1 uncultured Propionivibrio sp.
CCGAATCGGTGCTGGTGCGCTTCAAAGGCGAAATGCAGCCCGGCATCACCCTGCGAGACCTGGTCAATGCCATTCCCTATGTCGCCATCCAGCAAGGCCTGCTGACCGTCGCCAAGCAGGGCAAGAAAAACATCTTCAACGGACGGATTCTTGAAATCGAAGGCTTGCCGGACCTCAAGGTCGAACAGGCCTTCGAACTCACCGACGCCTCGGCCGAACGCTCGGCGGCGGCCTGTACCGTCCAGCTCAACCCGGAACCGATTGCCGAATACCTGCGCTCGAATATCGCCCTGATGCAATGGCTGATCCGCGAAGGCTATCAGGATGCCCGCACCCTGGAACGGCGCATTGCCGCCATGCAGGCCTGGCTGGCCAACCCACAACTGCTGAAAGCCGATGCCGACGCCGACTACGCGGCGGTGATCGAGATCGACCTCAACGACATCAAGGAACCCATCCTCGCCTGCCCAAACGACCCGGACGATGTCAAACCGCTCTCCGCAGTCGCCGGGACGAAGATCGACGAAGTGTTCATCGGCAGCTGCATGACCAACATCGGCCATTTCCGCGCCGCCGGGAAGCTGCTGCAGGGCAAGAGCGACATCCCGACCCGCTTGTGGATCGCTCCGCCGACGCGCATGGACGCGATGATGCTCAACGAGGAAGGCTATTACGGCATTCTCGGTGCCAGCGGGGCGCGCATGGAAATGCCCGGCTGCTCGCTGTGCATGGGCAATCAGGCGCAGATCCGCAAGGGCAGCACGGCGATTTCCACCTCGACGCGCAACTTCCCGAACCGGCTGGGCATTGATACGCAGGTTTATCTGGGGTCGGCGGAACTTGCCGCAATCTGCGCGCTGCTAGGGAAAATCCCGACCCTCTCTGAGTATCAGGAAAAGATGCAGGCGATCAGCGCCAAGGCAACGGAGATTTATCGCTACATGAACTTCGATCAGATTCCGGAGTTCGCCGAAGCCGGACGGTGATTGTCAGCTCCTCCGTCATCCCGGTTCGCGCCAGGATGACGGGGTTGCGCTAGCGCTGCGTCGTATGTGCCTGCACGGCCTGCCATTCGCCGTGGCGCAGTTCCAGCAGGTATTCTTCCAGCGCCTCGAAGCGGAAGGGTTGTTCGTTCATCAACCCCTGTTCGATGACCTCCGATCTGACGAGCAGCCGCTTGCAGCTTTCGGTACTTTCGCCTGCCGCCAGGGTGGCTTCGATGGAAGGTCGGCGCTGCCGGTAGTCCTTCAGGCTGCTGACCGAATCGAGGATGCTCTGTACCATTTCGTTGCGGTCAAATTCGAGCGTGACGGTCTGATCGCCGCGCGGCACCGTCGCCCTGGCCACGATGTCCGCCGTGAACAGGCCCAGCAGGGTGCGGATGTCCCGTCGGGCGATGGCACGGTCAAGCTGTGCGAGCCAGGCTTCGCCCAGGGCCTGTGGCGCACAGATGGCCGTTGCTTGCGCAGGGCGTGGCTCCGTAGCGCCCGTCCTGGCTTCATTGCGGGCCTGTGTTGGTGTTGCCACTTTCTGCGGCGCGATTTCCAGGCGTTGGCCGCTGAGACGCTCGAACTGTTGCCGTGCGTTGGCGTCGGCAGTGGCCGAGAGCCGGTCGAGTTCTTCGTCAAAAGCGCCCGGCACGTAGAAGTCGGGAACCTTGGTGAGCAGCACCGGCAGCAGCAGGGTCATCATGGCGCGGGTGCGTCCTTTGCTGGCGCCAGGGTCGCGGGCGAAGCCGACCTTGCCGGGTTCGATGGCGATGCTGCCGCCATTGGCGTCCAGCAGGGTGCTGCCGCGATTGACCTTGTCGTAGGTGCCTTGCGGCGTGCTGCTGCTGGCCATTGCCGCAGGCAGGACGAAGGGTTCATGGTCGGTACCGCGAATGCCGATGGTTGCCGTCGGCGTGATGACGCGTTGTCCACTGCGATTGATCTGGCCGATCCAGCCGCTAATCACGCGCAGCGAACCGCTGATCAGGCGCAGGACCTGATGGTCGGTATTTTTTCCCTCGGCGACAAAATTGATGGGGATGAATTCGGCATTGGGTCGTACGGCGACGATCCCGGCGTCGCCGGTCTGCAATACGGCTTCCCCGTTGGCCGAGGCGCGCAGTTTCTCGCCGACGAAGACAGGGGCGCCTGCCCGTAACTGCCGCGTTTCGCCCTGGGGGCTGGTCGCCGTCACCTCACCCTTGAGCCGGGTGACGTTGGCAAAAGGCGGGTTCCCGCTGGCGCCGGACCCGGTGGACAGCAACACAAAACAGCCCAGCAGCAGCGAGCGGGCAAACAGGCGGGCAGAAAAAATCAAAGTCATGATCGGTCAGCTTCCATCGTCAGGCGGGCGCGTTTCTTGCGCCATGATGTCGGGGAAAGTGGATTCTACCGGCATTCCTCAGCGTGCGTGCACGTCGGACAAGCGTCTGAGTGCTGTCTGGTTTTATTTGTCTGAAACCGATGTAGTATTTCACACACTCCGGCTTTGCGAAGGCGAAGATAAACCATGCTCGCATTACTTTTTTATTTTCTTCTGGCCCTTGTTTTCATCGTCCTGCTCTATCGAGGAATCCGTTCGGGCGAGGTTCTGGCAAAAGGGTGGTTTCATAAAACGCAACTGATCAGCCGTGAGGACAGACCGTTCATGTACTGGCTGACTTGTGCCTGCTACCTGATCTGCGTGATCTGTGCCCTTGGTCTGATGGTTTCTGTTTTTTCTTCCCGGCCTGGCTCGTGAATCCCTGTTCCGGCATCTGCGCTTGACGCTTTGCAAGCCGGCGCGGTACTTTCTGCCGCTCGTTCTTATCCGCTTATCTCTGGAGGTTTTCATGTTGCTCCGTTTTTGCGCGCTCGCCGTTTCCGCCTTTCTGCTGGCGGCGCCTGCCTGTGCTGCCGATGAGGCCCCCATTACCCAAGTAACGCTCTATCCGGGCAGTGCGACGATCACGCGTACCGCCCAGATCACGCCGGGAATGCGTCTCTTGCAGGTTTATGGCCTGCCGGCCAATTTTGACACCAAGACCTTGCAGGCCAAGGCCGACCCCGGCATCCGCATCGGCCAGATCGTCGTGCAGGAAGCCAGCGGCAAAGAAAGTGAACACCCGCAGGTGAAAACACTGAAGAAGCAGATTCAGGCGCAGAAAGACCGTATCGCGGCGCTCGACATCGAGGTGAAGTCCGCTGAACTGGTAACCGGCTACCTCGGGCGCATGGAAAGCGGCGAAAAGACCGATGCGAAATCCCTGCAAGGCATCGTCAGCGGGATCGAAACGGCGGCGCAGCAGGCCCTGCATCGTGCCCAGCAGGCAGAAATCAAAAAACGCACTTTCGCTGAGGAGTTGGCGCGCCTGGAGTTCGAACTGGCGCAGTTGCAAAGTGGCACGAAAAACGCCCGCAGCATCAGCGTCCATCTGGCGGCTGAACGTGCCGGACAGATTAGCCTGTCGTATCAGGTCAATCGCGCAGGCTGGCAACCGTCCTACCGGGCCGCACTCGATTCGGCGAAGAACAGCGTCGATCTGGAGCGTCTGGCCCAGGTCTCGCAGAAAACCGGCGAGGACTGGACGGACGTGAAGCTCCGCCTCTCGACCGGGCAACCGCAGGCTTTCCGCGAGGCGGTCGATCCGCAGACCCGGCGTCTGGTCTATCGCAAGCCGGAAGCCCGTGACAGCATGCAGCCCGTGGGGAGAATGCCGATGGCCGCACCGGCACGGGCAATGTCCGTCGAGAAACGCGTAAAAGGAGGCGATGACGATGATTACGTCGCGCCGGTGATTGAAACCCAAGGGGCATTTGCCACGGAATTCGAGGTGCCGGGTCGCGTCACGCTGCCGGCCGACGGGCGCGAAGTGGCTGTTTCGCTGGGCAAGCAGGTGCAGCCTGCCAGCCTGCGGGTGCAGGTCACGCCTGGTGCTGACCGGGCTGGGATTCTGATCGCCGAATTCGAACGCGCGCCGGGTGTCTGGCTGACGGGCAATATCCAGTTGGTGCGTGATGGCAGCTATGTCGGCGCGACCCGCTGGAATCCGGCGAGCAGCGAGAAGTTTTCGCTGGGTTTCGGTCAGGATGAACTGTTACGCGTGAATGTCGAGCGCAAGGAGCTGAAGGACGGTAGCGCCGGGTTTGTCGGCCAGCGTCAGCAACGCAAGGTCGCGGATACCTATACGCTGTCCAGCCTGCATCGTCAGGAAATCGAGGTGCTGGTGCTGGAAGCAGCACCGGTGGCCCAGTCCGAGGAAATCGAAGTCGAACGCAGCTTCCAGCCCGCCCCCAGCGGTGAAGACTGGAAAGGCCGTCCCGGCGTGATGTACTGGAGCAAGAAACTCGCGCCGAAGGAAAACTGGAAGATCGAGATCGGCTATACGATCAGCTATCCGAAGGAAGGCTCCGTCAGCGGTTTGCCGTGAAATACCTGAAATGCCGTGAAAGGTGAAAGGTGAAATGTGGAAAACCCTGCCGGTAGCGATCGTGTCGGCAGGGTTTGTCCTTTACAAAGCGCGAAGCGCCTGATTTCTCACATTTCACTTTTCACGTTTCACCTTTCACAGCGCCTGATTTCAGAACGCAGCTGGCGCAGTAAATGCCAGGCGTTTTCCATTCTCCGGATGGACAAAAGCCAGATATTCGGCGTGCAGCAACAGCCGTTCGGCCTTGGCGCGGGCTGGTGGTGGAGCGTAGAGCGGGTCGCCGAGGATGGGATGACCAAGGGCCTGCATGTGCACGCGGAGTTGATGGGTGCGCCCGGTTTCCGGGATGAGCTCGACGCGGCTGGCGTCCTGTTCGGGCAGTTCATCCAGGACGCGGTAGCGGGTCAGCGACGGCTTGCCGTTCTCGAAATCGACCCGGTGCAGCGGGCGGTTCGGCCAGTCGACAAGCAGCGGCAGATTGACTTCACCACATGAGGGCGTGAGTTGCCCGTCGACCAGGGCGGTATAACGCTTTTCCACCTGTCGTTCCTGAAACAGGATGCTCAGGCAGCGATGCATCTGCTTCCCGCGCGCCAGCACGATGAGGCCGGAGGTGTCGAAGTCAAGACGGTGCACGATCAGCGCATCGGGGTAACGGGTCTGCACCCGGCGGATCAGGCAATCCTGTTTTTCTTCGCCCCGACCGGGAACGGAGAGCAGTCGCGTCGGTTTATTGACGATCAGCAGGGCCGTGTCGTCATAGAGCAAGGAAAAATCGGGCGGCGGTGTTTCCATGACGATTCAGCCAAAAATGTTGAAGTGGCTCATGACGATCATCCAGGCCGGAATGGTCGCCAGGCAGACGACGGTCGATACCGAGGTCTGAACAGCAGCAAAGTGGTGGTCGGCGCCGCAGGCCTTGGCGATGACCGCGGTCAGCGTCATGATCGGCATGCCGGCCTGGATGACAAAAACCTTCTTCATCAAGAGCGGCATCGGCAGATAGCGGCAGAAGCCGACGACGATCAGCGGGGCGATGACAAAGCGCGCCACAAGTAGCGCCCCCATCGTCAGGTCGGGGCGGATCGCGCGCCAGTTGACGGCGTAGAGGGTGATGCCGATGAAGATCATCGACAGCGGCGTGGTCATGCTGCCGACGGTCTTGCACAGATTGAGGATCATCAGGGGCGGCCGCAGTTCAAGCAGCACCAGCACGACGGCAAACAGGAACATATAGAGCGGCGGCGAGAAGATCCGTTTGAGATTGGCCGCCGACAGGATACGCTGTGCGGGCCGGTCGCCGTCCAGATTGATGAAATAGGTGCCGATGGTCCAGAACAGCGTCGTGTTGCCGATATAGAACAACAGGACAAAGGGGATGCTGTCCGGCCCGAAGAGCATGGTGTTGACCGGCAGGCCGATGAAGATCGTGTTGGAGAGCGAGAACATCGAGCAGAAGGTGCCGCGACGTTGCCGCGGTACGCTGATCAGCCAGGCAACGGCAAAGCCGAGCGTGCAGCACAGGCTGATCGAGACAAAGGGCACGACGAGGCCCGGTGCCATGGCGATCAGCGTGGCACGGTCGTAGTTCATGCAGATGTTGCTGATCATGTACGCCGGCAGCGTGATATTGGTTACCAGCGAGACCATGCCTGCCGAATTCGTTTCACGGAAGTCCAGCTTCCAGGCCATGAATACGCCAATCCCGATCATCATCAGGATGGAGGCAACACTTTCAAAAACAGCCATTCAGATTTCCTTGTCAGCGCGATGCGCAAGGGGGCGGTAAGGCGTGAGGAGAAAACGCGGTAGCCGGTTCGCTCTCACACGCAAAGTACGTCAGAATTACCCCGTCAAGCGCGCGAATGGGAGATAATACCGCCACTGCTTCATCGCCGAGGTAATTCTGCCCCGCGGTAGAAGCTCTTTTTTTCAGGGCGAGGGTTATGCGAGTTGATGATTTCCGTTGGCTGCTTGGCAAGCACGAGCTGGTTCCGATCGTCATTGGCGGCATGGGCGTTGATATCTCGACTTCCGGTCTGGCGCTGGAAGCGGCCCGGCTGGGCGGTGTCGGACACATTTCCGACGCCATGATAAAAACCGTCACCGATCGCCGCTATGGCACTCAGTACGTCAAGGACAAGATCAAACAGTTCAAGGCCAACATCGCCAACCCGGACAAGTCACTGGTCAAGTTCGATCTGGGCAAGCTTGCCGAGGCTACGCGTCTGCACGTCAGCAAAACCATGGAGGCCAAGCGCGGCTCCGGCCTCATCTTCATCAACTGCATGGAAAAGCTGACCATGAACGCGCCGAAGGAAACCCTCGCGGTTCGCCTGCGTGCGGCGCTGGATGCCGGAATTGACGGAATCACCCTGGCGGCGGGACTCAATCTGGGCTCGTTTGCACTGATCGAAGATCATCCGCGCTTCCGTCATGCCTTCCTGGGCGTCATCGTTTCCTCGCTGCGCGCGCTACAACTGTTTCTGCGCAAAACGGTCAGTTTCAACCGCCTGCCGGATTACGTCGTCGTCGAAGGGCCGCTGGCGGGTGGGCATCTCGGTTTCGGGCTGGACTGGGCAAAGTACGATCTCAATACGATCGTCAGCGAAATTCGCCAGTGGCTGCAACAGGAAAAACTCGATATCCCGCTGATCCCGGCCGGGGGCATTTTCACCGGCAGCGATGCCGCCGCTTTCCTCAAGGACGGTGCCGCCGCCGTGCAGGTGGCGACCCGCTTCACCGTGGCCAAGGAGTGCGGGCTTCCCGCCGATGTGCAACAGGAGTATTTCAAGGCCAATGAAGACGAGATCGAGGTCAATATGATCTCGACCACCGGCTACCCGATGCGCATGCTGAGCAAATGCCCGGCGATCGGCAGCCATATCCGGCCCAACTGCGAAGGCTACGGCTACCTGCTCGACGCCAAGGGGCAGTGCTCATACATCGATTCCTACTACCGCGAACAGGCGGCCCATCCGGGTCAAAAGCACATTCCGATCACGGACAAAACCTGCTTGTGTACGCACATGCGAAATTTCGACCTGTGGACCTGTGGCCATTACACCTACCGGCTCAAGGACACCACGCGCAAACTGGAAGACGGCAGCTATCATGTCTTGTCGACAGAACACATTTTCAAGGATTACCAGTTCAGCACCGATCACCAGATCGCGCTGCCCTGAGCTGAATGGAACGTGGCGGGCGGGGATCTCGCCGGTCACGTCCCATTTTCAACCCATACCCCATGCTCAGCTACCGCCACGCCTTCCACGCCGGGAATCACGCCGATGTGCTCAAGCACTCGGTACTGATCGCCCTGCTGCGCTACCTCGGGCAGAAGGACAAAGCCTTCTGGGTGATCGACACACACGCCGGTGCCGGCGCTTATGCGCTTGATTCGGCCCAGGCCAGCAAACTCGGCGAATACCGGCAGGGCATCGGCCGCCTGTGGGAGCGTGCCGATCTGCCGCCGCTGCTCGCCGACTATGTGGATCAAGTGCGCAAGCTGAATCCGGATGGTCGCCTGCAGCAATATCCCGGCTCGCCGTTTTTCTCATGGTGGAACCTGCGCGAACAGGACCGGCTGCGCCTGTTCGAGCTACACAGCCGGGACGCCCGCCTGCTGGGCGACAACTTTCAGACGGCGGGTCGGCAGGTCATCGTTTCTCCGACTGACGGCTTCGCCGGACTCAAGGCGCTGTTGCCGCCGCCCCCGCGTCGGGCGCTGGTGTTGATCGACCCCTCCTACGAGGAAAAACAGGACTACGAGCGCGTCATCCAGGCGCTCAGGGACGCCCTGACCCGCTTTGCCGGAGGCACTTATATGCTCTGGTATCCGCAGCTGACCCGGCTGGAAGCGCACGAGCTGCCGCAGCGCCTGAAACGCCTGCCGGTGGCGGCCTGGCTGCACGTCGCCCTGCGCGTCTGCACCCCGGCAAAAGACGGCTTCGGCATGCACGGCAGCGGGCTCTTCATCCTCAACCCGCCGTGGACGCTGCACGACGCCCTGGCAGATACCCTGCCGTTCCTCTGCAAAGTGCTGGGCGAGGATGACGGTGCAGGATACACGCTGGAGCAGCAAACAGGCTGATCCCCGGAACCATTTGCCTTCCCGGCGGTCTGGAGCAAGGTAGTTGCTTTTTTTTTCAATCGAAAGGGGAGGTTTCAATGAAGCTTGATCGTCGTGATTTTATTTTGGCGGCTGCGGCCTTGGGCGCGGCCAGTGCGAGTGGTTTGAGCCTGGCGGCGGATGCCAAGGCGGCCATTGAACTGCCGAAGCTGCCCTGGGAACCCAATGCGCTGGAACCGGTGATCTCAAGCCGGACGGTCGGTGTGCACTATGGCAAGCACCACAAGGGTTATCTGGACAATCTGAACAAACTGCTGGCGGGTAGCCCGCTGGAAGGCCGTTCGCTGGAAGATGTCGTGCGCGAAACCGCAGGCAAGGCCGATAAGGTGGCTATCTTTAACAATGCCGCGCAAACCTGGAATCACACGTTTTACTGGCAGAGCCTGTCACCCAATGGCGGTGGCAAGCCCGGTGCCGAGTTGCTGGGCATGATCGACAGCGCTTTCGGCTCCTTCGATGAATTCCGCAAGGCTTTCCTGGCCGCTGCGCTGGGCCAGTTCGGTTCCGGCTGGGCCTGGCTGGTCGCCGACAAGGCCAGCAAGAAACTTGCCCTGGTCAAGACCGGCAACGCTGACACCCCGCTCAGCAATCCGGCGGTTGTGCCGCTGGCGGTGCTCGACGTCTGGGAACACGCCTATTACCTCGACTACGAAAACCGCCGTGCCGACTATGCGGCGGCTGTCTTCGACAAGTTGCTCTGCTGGCGTTTTGTCGGGAAAAACCTCGCCGCGCTCTGACGGCTGGCCTGAAATCCTCACCACAAAGGCGCAAAGTTTTCGCGCCTTTGTGGTGAATAACGGCGTCTTTCAGGTCGAGCCAGCCCGGAACCGGGTTCTGCCTGGGTTTCTGTGCAGAAATCCAGTGCTCTCGTTGTGACACTCACGCCGGATGGGTCAGCGTGAAAAACATGGGGCTACTCTGCGCCCCTGAAGCGGAAAACTGCCCCGCTTCTCTCCTGTCTTCGGCCCGCCGAGGTTTACACTAAAGTTCTCCTCAAGACTGCCGTCAACGCCAGTGTAGGCGTGTCAATCGCTTTCGGGAAAAGGTCGCCAGCACCACTTTTGCGGTGTTAGGTAAAATTGAGCCAGTTGATCCAGGAGTCAAATCATGAATATTCCACCAGTCAGTACGACGATGAGCATGTCGTCAGCCACTTCGCCGGTGGCCGCTGATGCTGCTTCGGTTCGGCAGGAGGCCCGTCCGGTGATGGCCCTACAGTCGCCGGTGCAGGAGCGCCCTGCGGCCAGTGCTTCCGGGGAAAAACCCCTGAAAGAAGCCGTGGAAAAGGTGCAGGAGTATATCCAGCCCTTTAACAGTGATCTGGAGTTTTCGATCAACAAGGATACCGATCAGTTGGTGGTCAAGGTGGTTGATCAGAGTACCAAGGAGGTTATTCGCCAGATTCCTTCCGAGGAAATGCTGGCGATTGCCAAGGCGCTCGACAGCCTGAAAGGCTTGCTGGTCAGGCAGACGGCGTAAGCCGGTGATTTCGCAGGGGGCAAGGCTACCCGGTAACGGGGGCTTTTGGCTTCGCCAGTGAAGTGTGGGATCATGGTGGCATAGTGTGATCGCGTATCAGGAGAATCAATATGGCAATTACTTCATCCGGCATTGGCTCGAACCTTGATGTTGACGGCATCGTCAAACAATTGATGGCGCTGGAAAAAAAGCCGCTGACGGCGCTGGATGTCAAAGAAGCCGGGGTTCAGTCGAAGATTTCGGCGCTCGGTTTGCTCAAGGGCGTTATATCGTCGGTACAAACGGCGGCTGGTGCCATGGTGCCGCCTTCCGGGACAACGCCTTTCGATCAGTTCAACGCCTATCGGGCCAGTGTGGCGGATAGCAATATTGCCAGTGTGACAACCGACTCCAAGGCGGTGGCCGGCAGCTATCGACTGGAGGTGACGCAACTGGCGCAGGAGCATCGTTTGGCGACGAAAGTCGGCGATGATTCGCCCTTCGATGCCGAGGGCAAACTCAAAGGCAGTGGTGGAACGCTGAGCATCAGTCTGGGGACGAAAGGTCTGCCTGCAGAAAAAACGACGACGGTCAATATTGCTGCCGGTTCGACGGCAGAGCAGGTGCGTGATGCGATCAACGCGGCACGCGCCGGAGTGTCGGCGACGGTGATCAACGGGGTGAATGGCAAGCAACTGGCGCTGGTCGGCGATGCAGCCGGTAGCGATCAGTCGATCTCGCTGTCGGGAATTGCGGAACTGGCCGTCGAGGATTCGCAGCCCGCGCAAGGCTCTCTGTTCAAACTGAACGGGATCGAGGTCAGCGGCAAGACGAATACGGTGAACACGGCCATCGACGGGATTACGCTGACGTTGTTGAAAAAGAGCGAGGTCGGCGTGTCCACGACAGTTAGCGTGAATAGCGATACCTCGGCATTGAGTGGTGCGATTGATGGTTTCGTCAAGGCGTATAACGATTTCAACACGCAGGCAGGCAGTCTGGGCGGCTATAACGCGTCGACCAAGGTGGCCGGGGCGCTCAACGGAGATAGTGGGCTGCGCATGGCGCAGAGCGTCCTGAGCAATGCACTGGGTAATCCGCCTGCGGAGCTTGTCGGCAAGCCGTTGCAGCACCTTTCGGAAATTGGTGTCGAGTTGCAGAAAGATGGTTCGCTACAGGTTGACCGCGCCAAGCTGAACAAGGCGATCAAGGACAATGTCGAAGGGGTCGCCAATCTGGTATCGGCTTATGGCAAGTCGTTCAAGGTCGCGACGGACCGGCTGATTGGCAGCAGCGGTATCCTGGCAGCGCAAACCGAAGGGTATGACACGACAATCAAGAGCTTCGACAGGCAGCGCGAGGCGATCAATGCCCGTATGGTGAGTATTGAGGCTCGTTACCGCAAGCAGTTCACGGCACTGGATGTCATGATGTCGAACATGTCGCAGACGAGTAGTTATCTGACAACGCAACTGGCCAATCTGAACAAGATCAGCAGCAGCAAGTAAAGGAGATTCCGGAATGCTCGGTCATACGCGAAATGCGATTTCCGCCTATCAGAAAGCAGGAATGGAAGTTGCGGTAGAGGTCGCCGATCCGTATCGCCTGATCCTGTTGTTGTTCGAGGGTGCGCAGGCGGCTGTTGGTTCAGCGCGGGCGGCGATTGCACAAAAACAGATCGCCGCCAAAGGCGAGTCGATCTCCAAGGCCATCGATATCATCAGCAACGGCCTGAAGGCCAGTCTGGATGAGGAAAAGGGCGGTGATCTGGCCGGACGGCTGGGGTCGCTCTACGATTACATGGTGCTGCGCCTGCTGCAGGCCAACCTGAAAAACGACGACAAGGCGCTGGAAGAGGTTGCAGGACTGATCAGTGAGCTGCATTCGGCCTGGCGCGAGATTTCCCCCGCCAAACAGGCGGCTGCATGAGTCAGGTGCTGGCGCAGCTGGCGGAGTTTGAAACACTTTCCCGGACGATGTTGCAGGCAGCCGAGAATCAGTCCTGGGAATTGCTGGAGCAGCTTTCCGGAGAGCGCGAGGCTGTGCAGGCGCAGCTTCCGGCATCGCTGGAGGAGCATCTTCTACCCGACGAAATCGACTCGGCCACCCGCCTGATCGCGGCCTGCCTGACGCTGGACAAGCAAACCTTCGCACTCGCCGACGAGCGCAAGAAAATAATCAGCAAGCTGGTTTTGTAAGCGCGGATTCCTGCGGTCGGGTGAGCCGCATTCTTGATCGCCAAAGGTCTGTTGCGCTAACAGCGGTATGCAATGACTCCTTCTGTCGTGTATCTTTTGCGCTGAATCCTTTTCTCCTGTCGCCTTTTTTCCACTGACATGATTCCCGCCGACCTTGCCAGCCGCATGCAGGTTTCTGCCGATACAACACTGCGGCCGGTTGCGCCGACTCAGGAAATTTCGGACAAGCTTTCCGGGCTGAGTGCCGGGCAGCGGGTGATGGCGGAAATCCAGGCGATGCTGCCGAACGGGACTTACCGGGCGATGATCAATCAGCGCAATATCACGCTGGCCCTGCCGTTTTCGGCTAAAAGCGGGGATTCGCTGGAGTTGATGGTCACCGAGAACGACGGCAAGCTGGCGCTGGCGGTGCTCTCACGTGGCGGTGCGGAGGGCAAGGCGGCCACGGCGGAGTCGGCATCAGCGACGCTGAGTCGTGCCGGACAGTTGATCGGCGAGTTGTTTGCCAACGCGCGCGGTGCCAAAGAGGGAGGAAGTGCCGTAGCGCTCAATGCCAGTCGGCCGATTCTTTCCGCGCCGCCCGGAAGCGCGGCAGAGCTGGCACCGCTGCTCAAACAGGCGATTTCACAAAGTGGCATGTTTTACGAGGCGCATCAGGAGGCGTGGTTCGCCGGGCGTTTTGCCAAGGCGGATCTGTTGCAAGAGCCGCAGGGAAAGCTGTCGAATCCGGCGATGCTGGCCGAGGCACAGGCGAAACCGGCGGAGGCGGCTGCAGGCAAGCCTGCCGGGCTGGCAAATCCTGCTCATCCGGCGGCAGAAAGCGTGTCCGCCACGGGTGGCGCGAATGCCGAGGCTGGCAGAACGGCGGCCACGCAGCAATCCGCTGCGCAGTTGATCGCGCCGCAATTGCAGCATCTGGTGCAACAGCAACTGGAGGCACTGGCCTCGCAGCATTTTTCCTGGCAGGGGCAAGCCTGGCCGGGGCAGGAGATGCACTGGGAAATTGATGAGGATGCCGCGCAGCAGGGACAGGAAGGTGAGGCGGGTATGGCGACTTGGGCGACCCGTTTGCGCCTGCATCTGCCGAAGCTTGGCGAAGTCGATGCGCGTCTTCGTTTGCAGGGGAACCAACTGGCCTTGTCGGTCTGTGCGGCCAGCGAGTCGACGCGGGCGTTGATGCGCGCGGCCGGGTCTTCGCTGGGGCGGAATCTGGAAGCGGCAGGGCTGAGTCTGGCGACGCTGGGCGTCGAGGATATTGAACGATTGCCGGAGCCTGGTGATGAGTCAGCAGAATGAACCGCTGAAAAATGCGGTCGCACTGACTTACGCGCAGACCGACGCCGCGCCGCGCGTCGTGGCCAAGGGGCGTGGTGTCATCGCCGAGCAGATCATCGCCCGCGCCAAGGAACACGGTGTTTATGTGCATGAATCGCCGGAGCTGGTCTCGCTGCTGATGCAGGTCGACCTCGACCAGCGCATCCCGCCGCAGTTGTACCTCGCGGTAGCGGAGTTGCTGGCGTGGATTTACCGACTGGA
>CAYMYD010000040.1:0-13512 GCA_964394535.1 uncultured Propionivibrio sp.
GACGCCACCCATTCGCCGATGTTCCATCAGGTCGAAGGCCTGTGGATCGGTGAAAACGTCAGCTTTGCCGACCTGAAAGGCGTGGTCGCCGACTTCCTGCGCCGCTTCTTTGAAAGCGATGACCTGCAGGTACGCTTCCGTCCCTCCTTCTTCCCCTTTACCGAGCCTTCGGCAGAAATCGACGTCGCCTTCATGAGCGGCCCGCTGAAAGGCCGCTGGCTGGAAATTGCCGGTTGCGGCATGGTGCATCCGAACGTCCTGCGCCACGTCAACATCGACCCGGAAAAATACCTTGGCTTTGCCTTCGGCATGGGGCCTGACCGCCTGACCATGCTGCGTTATGGCGTCAATGACCTGCGCCTCTTTTTCGATGGCGACCTGCGCTTCCTGCGCCAGTTCGTCTGAGGAACACTGCCCATGAAATTCTCTGAATCCTGGCTTCGCAGTTTTGTGAATCCGCCCGTTGCGGGCAATGAATTCACCCACCTCCTGACCATGGCCGGTCTGGAGGTCGAAGAAGAAGAAAACGTCGCACCGGCCTTCGCGCTGGTTGTCGTCGCCCATGTGCTGGAAGTCAACAAGCACCCGGATGCCGACCGTCTCAATGTCTGCCGGGTCGATATCGGAGATGGCCAGCCTCGGCAGATCGTCTGTGGCGCGCCCAATGCCGCTGCCGGTCTCAAGGTGCCTTGCGCCCTGCCCGGCGCTGTCCTGCCCGGCAACCTGACGATCAAGGTCGCCAAGGTACGCGGCATCGAATCCTCCGGCATGCTCTGCTCGGCCCGTGAACTGGGGATTGCCGAAGATGCTTCCGGCCTCCTGGTGCTGCCTGCGGATGCCCCGGTCGGCGAAAACATCCGTAACTACCTCGATCTCGACGACCGCCTGCTGACCTTGAAACTCACGCCGAATCGCGCCGACTGCCTCTCGCTTACCGGCATCGCCCGCGAAGTGGCTGCCCTGACCGGCGCTCCGGTGGTTTATCCTGAAGTCAAGCCCGTCGCGGTCAGCAACACGGCCCGCCGCGAAATCCGTCTTGACGCACCGGACGCCTGCCCGATTTACTGCGGCCGCGTGATCAGCAAGGTCAACGCCAAGGCCCCGACACCTGAATGGATGAAGCGCCGCATCGAACGCAGCGGCCTGCGCTCGATCTCGGCCCTGGTCGACATCACCAACTACGTCATGCTCGAACTCGGCCAACCGCTGCATGCCTTCGACAATCAGAAACTACACGGCACGATCAGCGCCCGCCTGTCGCATCCGGGCGAAAAAATCCTGCTGTTGAATGAGCAGACGCTCGAACTGCCCGATGACGTACTGCTCATCGCCGACGACGAGCGCCCGGTCGCCATGGCCGGCATCATGGGCGGTGAAGACACCGGCATCACGCTGGAAACGACGGAGATGTTCCTCGAATCCGCCTTCTTCGCCCCCAAAGCGATTGCCGGACGTGCCCGCCGTTACGGCTTCGGCTCAGACGCCTCGCACCGCTTCGAACGTGGCGTTGATTTCGGCGGTGTCCGTCGTGCGCTGGAACGCGCCTCGCAACTGATTCTCGACATCTGCGGCGGCGAAGCCGGCCCCCTGTGTGCCGCCGAAGCTGCACTACCGGCACGCCCCCCGGTCCGCCTGCGCCCGGCACGCGTCGGCAAGGTACTGGGCATTACCCTGCCTGTCGCGCAGATCGGCGAACTGTTCACCCGCCTCGCCCTGCCCTTCACCCGCGACGGCGAGGATTTCATCGTCACCCCGCCCAGCTATCGTTTCGACATCGAATTCGAAGAAGACCTGATCGAGGAACTCGCCCGCCTGCACGGCTACGACAACATCCCGGCGCAGTCTCCGCAGGCTGCACTCAACATGCTGGCACAAGGCGAAGACAGCCGCCCCCTCTTCCGGGTACGGCAAATCCTGGCCGACCGGGGCTTCCAGGAAGTCGTCAACTACGCCTTCGTCGAAGCCGCCTGGGAAGCCGACTTTGCCGCCAATGCCGCGCCGATTCAACTGGCCAATCCGATCGCCAGCCAGATGAGCGTGATGCGTTCGACCCTGATCGGCGGGCTGATTGCCAACGTCGCCACCAATCTCAAGCGCAAGCAGAACCGCGTTCGCGTCTTTGAAACCGGCCGCTGCTTCTTCCGCGATGCCCAGGGTGGCCCGGTCGCCGGTTTCCGCCAACCGTGGAAAATCGCCGCGCTGGCTTACGGAAGCGCTCTGCCCGAGCAATGGGGCAGCACCACCCGCAACGCCGATTTCTACGACATCAAGGGCGAAGTCGAGCTTCTGCTGGCCCCGGCCGTCGCCCGGTTTGAAAAAGGCAGTCATCCGGCACTGCATCCCGGTCGCTGTGCACAGATCGTGGTCAACGGTAAAGTCATCGGCCATCTCGGCGAACTGCATCCGCTATGGCAACAAAAGTACGACCTGCCACTCGCACCCGTCCTCTTTGAAATCGACCTCGACGTTCTGCTACAGGCCAGACTGCCGCAATATGCCGAAGTCTCGAAGCAACCGCCCGCCGTCCGCGACTTGGCGATTGTGGTTGATCAAGCGTTGTCCTTGCAGGAAATTCTCGACGCCCTCATGCGCAAGCGCCCGGCCCTCGTTCAGGACATCCGGCTGTTCGATGTTTACACCGGGAAAGGCGTTGATTCCGGAAAGAAAAGTCTTGCTTTTCGCATAGTTATGCAAGATACTCAAAGGACTTTGCAAGACACGGAAGTCGACGCTGTCATGCAAGATCTGATCACCTGCCTGAAGCAGGATTTTGCCGCCCTGCTTCGTACCTGACAGGAAAAACACATGACACTCACCAAAGCAGAACTTGCCGATTTGCTTTTCGAAAAAGTTGGCCTCAACAAGCGCGAGGCCAAGGACATGGTCGAAGCCTTTTTCGAAGAAATCCGCGATGCCCTGGAGCGTGGCGATGGTGTCAAGCTTTCGGGCTTTGGTAATTTCCAGCTACGTGACAAACCCCAGCGACCGGGGCGCAACCCCAAGACCGGCGAAGAAATCCCGATCACCGCGCGCCGTGTTGTCACCTTCCATGCCAGCCAGAAACTGAAGGGCGAGGTGGAGCTATCCTACAATGGAAGCCAGCAGTAGTCCCAACAAACCCGGCGACAAGGAGCCTCTCCCGCCCATCCCCGCCAAACGCTACTTCACCATTGGCGAAGTCAGCGAGTTGTGCGGTGTCAAGCCGCACGTACTGCGCTACTGGGAACAGGAATTCAGCCAGCTCAAACCGGTCAAGCGCCGTGGCAACCGGCGCTACTACCAACACCACGAAGTTCTGCTGGTTCGTCGCATCCGTGAACTGCTTTACAGCCAGGGTTTCACCATCAGCGGCGCTCGTAACCAACTTGAAGATATTGCGGACGTCGTCGAAAAACCGGAAGAACAGGGCCTGACTCCGGAAATGTTGCGTAGCGAATTACAAAAAATCGCCGAAATACTCAAAATCTGAGCAAAACCCCGAATGACCGAGTATAATCACGCCTTCGTCGGGGCGTAGCGCAGCCTGGTAGCGCACTTGCATGGGGTGCAAGGGGTCGCGAGTTCGAATCCCGCCGCCCCGACCAACAGAATCAAGCACTTAGGCCAATCTTCGGATTGGCCTTTTTGCTTTTTCGGCCTCCGGGTGACACTTTCGCCTTTGCTAGAATTCAGGAGGCAACTTGCTACGAGGCGAAGAAAACCACTACCATTTCTTTTCTCTGGCCCACGAAATTGCGCTTCCTCTCCCATAGACCCGCGCAAGATGGATTTCGCTCTTTCCCTTGATGTAACCGATCACTTGTGACACCGCATTATTTCGGAGGGATCGCAATCAACATGTGCACATGATCCGGCATCAAGTGCCCCTCTAAAACCTGGCTTTCCTTCTGCTGGGCCAACTACTTCCGAAACACCTTGCCCAGATACTTCCTCAGCTTCGCGTACAGCGTCTTCCTCCGGCACTTCGTGCCTATTTGCGTGTTGGCGATGCCGCCCATCATGGGCATTGTAGCCGTCATGGACAAGGACAGCCGATTTTCTATACGAGGTTTGTCAAGTGTAAACCGCTGCGACCACGGCCAATGAAGATTGCACCATCACGCTGTAGTTCGCTGAGCGTTTTCCTGACCAGACTTTCCGGTACGTTCAGTATTTTTGCCAGTGATCTTCGTCCGATACTGCGCTTTTGCCGATCATACATCGCAATGGCATCGACGATACGATCTTTCAGCGCTGAATGGTCAGGCAGGCTGAGGAGTGCTGTTTTTTCCTGGAACTGAATGGGCAACAGTGCGGGAACGGGTATTTCGTCCGGGGAAATATTCACCAGATATTCAACGACGTTCTGCAGTTCACGAACGTTTCCCGGCCAGTGATAGGCATTCAGTATCGGGGCAATGAGACTGAAATAATCGTCTGCCGGAATGTTCAATTGCTTGCTGTCTGAAAATTTGTCATAGAAAGCTTTGGCAATCATGAGGATATCTTCCTGCCTTGCACGTAAAGGTGGCAAACTCAACGGCAAGACGTTGATCCGGTAGTACAAATCCTGCCGGAAAGCACCGCGCGAAATCAGATCCGGCAAATCCTGATGGGTTGCCGAAATGATGCGAACATCAATCGGTATGAGTTGCGTTCCACCGATATGGCGCACCTGTTTTTCCTGAATAACGCGTAACAGTTTAATCTGGAACGACAAGGGAGCATCACCGATTTCATCGATGAACAGTGTTCCCCTGTGAGCCTGCTCGAACAATCCGGAAGCACCGCCGCGCCGTGCACCAGTAAAAGCGCCTTCTTCATACCCGAACAATTCGCTTTCCAGCAGACTCTCTGTCATGGCAGCAAAATTGATGGCAATAAAAGGCTGATGTTTGCGCGGCGAAGCATTGTGCATTCCTTGTGCCAGCAGTTCCTTGCCCGTTCCACTTTCACCTTGAAGCAGTACCGGCGCATCGGACATGGCCAGTTTGCGGGCAGTAGCGACGGCTTTTTTGATCAGTGCGCTTTTTCCGTACAGGCTGTCCAGCGTGTAATGCGCCACATGCAGATTGCTGACCAGTTTCCGTCGCAGGTCTGCTTCAACCTTCTGGATTTCCGAGACATCCTTCAGCGTGTAGATCGTTCCTTCCTCCGGGGTGTTTGGTGAAATGGCTGCCGCATTGAGCACAACGTGGTGAGCACCAATCCGGATAAAGGCGTCTTTTCCCGGTTTATACGCAAAAATCACGGTTTTTAGCCTTTTATCGCTGATTTCACTTATGTTTTTTCCGATGACGTCTCTGGCCTCAAGGTCAAAGAACTGTTCGGCAACATGATTGAACACGGTAACGGCGTTTTGTTCGTCCACGGCGATTATTCCGTCGTGCACATTGTTGATGACTGCTTCCAGTTGTGTTTTTGTCCGGTTGATGACCCGGTTGCCCTGTTTTCCAGCCTTGATCAGCCGAATGATGTTGCTGATATAGCTAGCCGAGATGAGGCTCGCCTTCTCATCCAGCATGGAGAAGTACTGGAGAATTTCAGTCAGGGTTGTAATGTCGATGATTCTCGTCTTGATGTTGATGACTGTCCTGACGCATGGCGGAACAAGCCCGACTTCTCCCGGCGTGACAGCCATGTGCCATTCCGGATAATTCGCCACGTTGGGGGCATAGGGGTGGTAGTTGAGATGGTCAACTCCCAGGGCCTGCAACATGGAGATTGTTTCTTCTGCGGCAGAAAAAATGTCGTTGACCAAAAGGATGTTCGTGCCGGGTGGCAGGTCGAAAAGCTCATCCAGTCCGGCGTAATTGATGGTGCGCCTTGCCAGAATGATCGGGCAATCGGGTTTTTTTCCGGCAGAGGCTGCATAGGCGGTCTTTCCCGAGGCCACAATCAAGTCCGCCTTGATCGTGGTCCACAGGGGATCGTCGACATAATGACCAACGACTCGAATTCGGTTCCCCAAAATCCGGTCAAGTTGCTCTTTGAGCGTATCGCAGGTGTTTTTGCCTTTGGCAACGATCGCGACTGTTTTCATATTTCAAATGGGGTTTATTGGGATTTATCGGGCATAAACCCCATTTTATCCAATTTTTATGGGCTGTCAAACTTCTTTCAGTTCCGCAAAATGTTTATTATCAATATGATTTTATTGAATAAATAAATTTAACCCAACGCATGGAACGGTTGTTGCTAGAAGAGAGAGACAAACAATTTCACCGGGAGGATGATATGTTGGGTTCAATTCTGGCTTTGGTAGTCACGCTCTGCGTTGGCTACATGGTATTCAAGAACTACAAGGCGCAGACAGTACTCATCGTAGCCGGATGTTTCCTGATGGCTGCCAGCGTACTGTTGACCGGCAAGCCGCTATTGTCGGCGAAAGCCACGACCGGCCTGGTCTGGTTCGACATCTTCGAGTTCATCAAGAACACGCTGAGCAGTCGGGTGGCGGGTTTGGGCCTGATGATCATGTCCGTCGCCGGTTTCGCCAAATACATGGATCACATCGGTGCCAGCAGGGTTCTGGTCAATCTGATGATCAAGCCGCTGCTCATGTTGCGCTCCCCCTATCTGGTGCTGAGCGGCGGCTACGTTTTCGGCCAGATTCTCGCCCTGTTCATCACCAGCGCTTCCGGACTGGGACTGCTGCTGATGGTCACACTTTATCCCGTACTGATTCGCCTGGGTGTCAGCCGACTGAGCGCGGTGGCCGTGATCGGTACGACACAATCAATGGATCTTGGCCCAGGCTCCGGCAACTCGAATCTGGCGGCTGTCAATTCCGGGATGGATGTAGCCACCTATTTCGTCAACTACCAGATCCCTGTTGGTCTGTGCATCATGGCGACGGTAGCCATCCTGCATTTCGTCGTACAGAAATACCTTGATCGCAGGGACGGTCTGGGAGGGCAGGCCGAGGCCGATCCGGGAATCGACACAGCAACGCAAGCGCAGGATCTCCCGCCGAAGATTTACGCCCTGCTGCCGATATTGCCGCTCGGTCTGATCCTTGGATTCAGCCCGCTGATCACCAAAGCCATCAAGATGGATGTAGTTACGGCAATGTTCATCAGTACGGCCATCAGCATGGTTTTCGAGTACCTGCGCAGCAAGGATATCCGCAAGACCTTTGCCAGCCTGCAAGTATTTTTCGATGGCATGGGCGTTCAGTTTGCCATGGTAATCACCCTGATTGTCGCCGGTGAGGTATTTGCCAACGGACTGACCTCAATTGGCGCAATCAAATCGATCATTGATCTGGGACAATCGCTGGGCTTTGGCGGAGCCATCATGACCATCGTCATGGTTGCCATTATTTCCGTCGCGGCGGTCATCATGGGTTCCGGCAACGCACCGCTGTTTGCCTTTGCCGCGCTGGCACCGGCCATCGCCACAAAAATGTCGATCGCTCCGGTAGCCATGCTGTTACCCATGCAGTTCGCCTCCAGCATAGCGCGCAGCGTTTCACCGATCACAGCGGTGATCGTTGCTGTTTCCGGTGTCGCCAATGTTTCGCCCTTCGAGGTGGTCAAACGCACGGCCATTCCCATGGCCGGGGCCATGCTGGCGAACATCATCGCTGCCGCGATTCTGATTTAACGTAAGAATTGGCATGTTTCTAATTTGATTGAGGATAAATGATGATTACGATTATCAAAAATGGCCAGGTGCTGTCACCTGAAAATCTTGGTAAAAAAGACCTTCTGATTGTCGGCAAAACAATTGTCAACATTGCCGACACCATCGAACCGGGCATCGGCATGGGTAGTGTGAAGATCATTGACGCAGCCGGGCGCTATGTCATTCCGGGGCTGATAGATCAGCACAATCACTTGCTCGGCGGTGGTGGCGAAGGCGGCCCATCGACACGCACACCGGAGGTGTTTCTCAGCCACCTGACCAGCGTCGGAATTACCACGGTGATTGGCGTACTAGGTACCGACGGAGTGACTCGCAGTGTCGAAGCCCTGCTGGCCAAGGCAAGAGGGTTGGAGGAAGAAGGCATTTCGTCATGGATCTATACCGGCTCCTACGACCTGCCGTCGCCGACGATCACTGGTAGCGTCCGTTCCGACGTGGCGCTGATCGACAAGGTAGTGGGTTGCAAGGTAGCGATTGCCGATCACCGCTCTTCCCAGCCCAGCCTGCACGAACTAGCCCGGATGGCAGCGGAATCCCGCGTCGGCGGCCTGCTTGGTGGCAAAGCCGGGGTCTTGCATTTCCACGTTGGCGACACCAAACAGAAGCTTGACATCCTGTTTTCGCTGGTGGCCGAAACAAGCATTCCGATTGATCATTTCACCCCGACGCATTTGAACAAGAACAAAGAATTGCTGATGGAAGGTGTGAAATTTGCCCAGATGGGCGGAAAAATCGACATCACCTCGGGCAGTCCGCCCATCGCGCCGACGCGCCTGCAACCACCAGAAGCAATAAAACTGTGCCTGGCCGAGGGCGTTTCCCTGGATCGCATTACCATGAGTTCGGACGGCAATGGCAGCATGCCGGTCTTCAACGAGAAGCGCGAACTGGTCGGCCTGACTGCCGCTTCGCCGGTTTCACTCTTTAATGCGGTGTGCAATATCGTCAAGGCCGGCATTCTGCCGCTGGAAGATGCCATCCGACCGGTGACAATCAATCCTGCCACTTCGCTTAAACTGCCCAACAAAGGCCGACTGGCACTTGGATTTGATGCTGACATCCTCATCCTGGACCAGGAACTGAAGATAAAATACGTATTTGCTAAAGGACGCTGTATGTTGGATGGCGATGCTGTCGTCACCGGTGTCTTTGAAAAAAGATGACTTTGCTGGAAGCAGAATTCCATGATATAAAAATCACGGCCAATTGATTTTATTAGCCATATGATTCTCTCCGCTTCCGCCAAGTGATTTTTATTAGTAGACCAATGTTAAAAAATTCTCAAAAGCCCTAATCTTTAAGGGCTTTTTATTTTCAAAAAACAAATTCCGGCAGCCGGATTGCCGTGCATTTGTAATCATGAATTGAGAGGTTTGTTTACTGGGCACAGGTATTGTTAACTCCGAGGAGTCATGAAAGCTTTCTCCTGTACGGATGTTGGTCAGGTGGTGATTCTGATTTTGGCCTTGTGGTTGAAGGGGGAATGGGTGACGTTGAGCGTGTGCGTCGCCAGGTCTTTAAGGAGGGTGCGGAAACTATGGATCGGCAAGTCATCTTCTGCGGAGCCACCTCTCTGTCAAAGATAGCGCGCCACTTCGTCGAGCCGTAGCTGTGGCACCGGCATTTCATCGCGCCGGATACTGGCCAGCACAAAGGCTCTCTCGCGATTCGGCTCACCAAGCAGATGCGCCCGGGAAAACTTCACGTCGAAAGCCACGGCACCATTATCCTCTTCCAGGACGACGTTCATCGTATCCAGTCGCAACTGTTCCTGCGAGAAGCCCAGCCAGGCTTCGGGGTGCGACAGCACGTCAACGAGAACGTCGATTTCCTCGTCCATCAATTCCTGCGAACTGCCCAAAGCCTCCAGTTGACGCTCGTTGTCCAGCAACTCCGCTTCCAGGCGCTGCTGCTCATCCTGTTTCTCCGGAGCATTCTCCAGCATCGAACCAAGTCCCGGCCCCTGCTGCTGCAACAGTCGTAAACGGGCACGGATCAGTGCCCGGCTGTCTTCCAGCCCCTGTCGTCCGGAACGCTCATCACCGAGGCGGGCAATGGCCTGGGAAACCAGGTATTCGAAGGACTGGATTCCGAGCAGACGCCTGACCTCCGCTTCACTCTTGCCACAGATTCGCGCCACATGCCGGGAAAAGCCAAGCACCCGCTGCGGCACGTTCCGCTGCACCATGTCTCCGTGCAGCGTCATGCCATCGATGCGCTGATCACGAATGTTCATGCCGAGGATGAAACACGCCTCATTGATTTCCGGATACTTATCGAACAGGGTTTTCAGCCCTTTGGAATAGGCCAGGGTACGGGAAATATCGTCCGTCGAAGCGAAAAAAGCCCGCCAAAGCGGTTCGCTCGCCCATTCAGCCGGGGAGAGCCGAAGCGTCGGCGGCAGATCCGTCAGCGATGC
Organism: uncultured Propionivibrio sp.; assembly: GCA_964394535.1. GTDB lineage: Bacteria > Pseudomonadota > Gammaproteobacteria > Burkholderiales > Rhodocyclaceae > Propionivibrio. Next base: position 10,049 of record CAYMYD010000040.1, read on the forward strand.
GCGCAGGTAGTCGATCGTGGTATTGATCGCCGGACTCAAACGTTCCTGGTAGTCAGGAAGCAGGCGCAGCCGGGGATTGACCAGGGTGACGGCCTTGTCAATGGCGCGTCGCGTCGTTTCGTCGGACTGCGCCGTTTCTTTCTCAAGAATCGGCGGCCGGTTCCTGAACCAGTCGAGAATGCCCATTTGAATAGTGTCAGGAGAGAGAAGTGAGGAGCGCACCCGCAAGCCACGGGTTTTTCACGCCCCACGCCTCACGCCTTGCTCCTTACGATCTTCTCTCAGGCAAACGGATGGCTGCGGAGGATGGTTTCGTCACGCTCCGGGCCGGTCGAAACGATGTCGATCGGGATTTCGCACAGCGCCTCGACCCGCGCAAGATAAGCGCGCGCCTCGGGCGGCAGGGCTTCCTGCGTCGTCGCACCGAAGGTCGATCCGCTCCATCCGGGCATGACCTCAAACACCGGTTCGCAGTTCGCCACGTCATCGGAACCCATCGGCAGAAGGTCGACCGTCTTGCCTTTCAGCTTGTAGGCGGTGCAGATTTTCAGTTCGGAGAGACCATCAAGCACATCCAGTTTGGTGATGCACAGGCCGGTCACCCCGTTGATCTGAATCGAGCGCTTGAGCGCCGGGATGTCGAGCCAGCCGCAGCGGCGTTTTCTGCCGGTCACGGTGCCGAACTCCATGCCCTTTTGCGACATCTGATGACCGGGCGTCCCTGCTGTTTCGATGTCGAGTTCGCTCGGGAAGGGGCCGCCACCAACGCGGGTGCAGTAGGCCTTGGTGATGCCCAGCACATAGTGCAGCATGCCCGGCCCGACACCGGAACCCGCTGCGGCCTGTCCGGCCACGCAGTTCGACGAGGTGACAAAGGGATAGGTGCCGTGGTCAATATCCAGCAACGCACCTTGCGCGCCTTCAAAGAGCAGATTTTGTCCGGCCTTGTGGGTCGCGTACAGCGCTGCGGAAACATCCGTCACCAGCGGCTTGATCTGTTCGGCATCCTGCATGGCCTGATCGAGCACGGTCTGATAATCGACCGCTTCGGCGTCGAGATATTGAGTCAGCACAAAGTTGTGGTAGTCGAGGTTTTCCTTGAGCTTTTCGGCGAAACGCTCAGGATAGAAGAGGTCATAAACGCGCAGCGCACGGCGGGCGACCTTGTCTTCGAAGGTCGGGCCGATGCCCTTGCCGGTCGTGCCAATCTTCTTGTCGGCGCTCTTTTTCGCTTCGCGGGCGCGGTCGAGCGCTATGTGGTAGGGCAGCACCAGCGGACATCCGGGGCTGATCCTGAGCCGCGAGCGGATGTCGATGCCACCCGCTTCCAGTTGCGCAATTTCGCTGATCAGATGATGCGTGTCGAGCACCACTCCGTTGCCGATGTAGCACATGACACCGGGCCGGACGATCCCTGAAGGCACCAGGTTGAGCTTGTAAACCTTGTCGCCGACGACCAGCGTATGACCAGCGTTGTGGCCGCCCTGGAAGCGCACCACACCGGCGGCCTGATCTGTCAGCCAGTCAACGATCTTTCCTTTGCCCTCATCGCCCCACTGAGTGCCAACCACCACGATATTTTTTGCCATTTCATTCCCCATTCAAGGCTTGAATAATCCACTTCCCCTGATTTTCGACCAGTTCGCGGTCGCACCAAGGGCCCTCAATACACGTTTCGCCAGGCAGGCGTTCGATCACAATTTCACCCTGTTCGCGCAGACGGGCTACCAGTGCCGCGAGTTCCGGCTTGCCCCCCGTCGCGGGTGAGAGAATCGCCCCTGTCGGCGTTGCACTCCCCGCCAGCCGGGCAATTTCGCGCAAATCCATGGAAAACCCGGTCGCCGGCCGGGCGCGCCCGAAGTCGGCACCGACCCCGTCATAGCGCCCGCCACGGGCAATGGCCGCCGGATAATCAGGGTGATAGGCGGCAAAAACCACGCCATTGTAGTAGTGATAGCCGCGCAGATCCGCGAGATCGAAAGAGAGCGGCAGATCGGGCAGCGCCGCACGTAGCTGCTTCAAGGTTTCCAGCGCGGCGGCAATTTCGGGCAGGGCAGGCAGACGTTGCTCCGCTTCGGCGAGCAAGGTATCACCATCGTACAGTTCCGGCAGGCACAGCAGCGCGGAACGGTAGGGTTCGGCCAGTGTGGCACAGGCTTCACGCAGGCCGGGAACGTCCTTGTGTTGCAGGAGCGGGATAATTTGCTGTTCGAGGCGGGCAGAAAGCCCGGCCGCCTTGGCCAGCGCACGGAACACGCCGACGTGGGCAACGTCGATCCGCGAGGCCGGTGTCCCGGCGATCTCCAGCGCGGCAGACATGCGACGGATGACTTCCAAGTCTGCTTCCAGACCGGCATAGCCGAAAATTTCGGCGCCAAGCTGGATCGGCTCACGGCTCGCCGCCAGTGAGGCCGGCAGGGTATGCAGCACGCTGCCGCAATAGCACAGGCGGGTCACGCCCTGACGGTTCAGAAGATGCGCATCGATGCGTGCCACCTGCGGCGTCATGTCGGCACGCACACCGAGGCTGCGTCCGGAGAGCTGATCAACCAGCTTGAAGGTGGAGAGTTCGAGCAGCGAACCGGAGCCGGTCAGCAGCGAATCGAGGTGTTCGAGCAGCGGCGGCATCACCTGTTCGTAACCATGCCGCTTCAGCAGATCGAGGATCGCGCGGCGCAGGCGCTCGATGGTTGCCGCTTCGTGTGGTAACGCATCGGCAATGTGTTCGGGAAGTAACCAGTTCATAAAGGCAGTGCTTGGTGTCTAGTGTTTAGCGTGAAAAACGCAAATTCCCCTGTAGGAGCGGCCTTGGCCGCGATTGGGTGATTGCTTAACCGACACGCTGCATCGCGGCTAAAGCCGCTCCTACAGGGGTGGTTTTCATCATTCGGGGTAGCTTGCGCCATGCAATTTATTGAATCAGGATCAGAAGAACGATTCCCGCCAGCATTGAGCCCAGTCCGATGAAGCGGATCTGGCCGTTGTTCAACTCAATCAGGCGACGGAAGGTATCACGCCAGGTCGCTGGTGCGAGGAAGGGTAGCAAGCCTTCCAGCACCAGCATCAGCGCCAGGGCGGTGAGCAAGGGAGAATTCATCGCTCCACTTTTTCGCCACGCCCAACACTCTTCATGTACTTGAAGAAATCGGAATTCGGTTCGACGACGATCACGTCGCTGCGCCCCTTGAAGCTGTTCCGATAGGCTTCCAGACTACGGTAAAAGGCGTAGAACTCGGGGTTCTGGTTGAAGGCGGCGGCGTAGGTCGAGGCCGCCTTGGCATCACCCTCACCCTTGGTCTTCTGGGCGTCACGGTAAGCTTCGGCGACGATCACTTCACGTTGCCGGTCGGCATCGGCACGAATCTTTTCCGCTTCTGCCGAACCTTCGGAGCGCAGTTCGTTGGCCACGCGCTTGCGCTCGGCCTCCATGCGGCGATACACCGATTCGCTGACCTCGGTCGGCA
>CAYMYD010000041.1:0-13490 GCA_964394535.1 uncultured Propionivibrio sp.
AGGCGGCGCTGCGTCCCGATACGATTCTGGTTTCGGTGATGTTCGTCAACAATGAAATCGGCGTCATCCAGCCAATCGCCGAAATCGGCGAAATCTGCCGCGAAAAAGGCATCATCTTTCACGTTGACGCCACGCAGGCGCCGGGCAAAGTAGATATTGATCTCGCCACACTCAAGGTCGATCTGATGAGCTTTTCGGCGCACAAGGTCTATGGCCCGAAGGGCATCGGCGCGCTGTATATCCGCCGCAAACCGCGCGTGCGCCTTGAAGCGCAGATGCATGGTGGCGGTCATGAGCGCGGCTTCCGCTCCGGTACGCTGCCGACGCATCAGATCGTCGGCATGGGCGAAGCCTTCCGTCTGGCCCGTCTGGAGATGGTTGAGGAAAATCAACGTATCCGTGCCCTGCGCGACCGCCTGCTCCAGGGACTTCTGAGTATCGAGGAAGTCTTTGTCAACGGCGATCTGGAGCAGCGTGTCCCGCAAAATCTCAACATCAGCTTTGCCTATGTCGAAGGCGAATCCATGATGATGGCGATCAAGGATCTGGCGGTTTCCTCTGGTTCGGCCTGCACCTCGGCTTCACTCGAACCCTCGTATGTCCTGCGCGCCCTGGGCCGCAACGACGAACTGGCCCACAGCTCGATCCGCTTCACCCTGGGCCGCTTCAACACCGAGGAAGAAATCGATTACGCCATCAAACTGCTGCACGAAAAAATCGGCAAACTGCGTGAATTTTCCCCATTGTGGGAAATGCACCAGGAAGGGATCGATCTTTCTACCGTGCAGTGGGCAGCGCATTGAAAATGAATGAACGGTGAAAGTCCGCTTTTACTCAAAAATTAACGGAGTTTCAAAAATGGCATATAGCGATAAAGTCCTCGACCACTACGAGAATCCGCGCAACGCCGGTTCCTTCGCCAAGGATGAGGAAGGCGTGGCGACCGGGATGGTTGGCGCACCGGCCTGCGGGGATGTGATGAAATTGCAGATCAAGGTCGGCAAGGACGGCGTGATTGAAGACGCCAAATTCAAGACCTACGGCTGCGGATCGGCGATTGCCTCGTCCTCGCTGGTGACCGAATGGGTCAAGGGCAAGACCGTCGATCAGGCACTGGAAATCAAGAATACCCAGATTGCCGAAGAATTGGCCTTGCCACCAGTCAAGATTCATTGTTCAATTCTCGCCGAAGATGCAATCAAGGCCGCCGTCGCTGATTATCGGAAAAAGCGGGGCGAATAAGCTGACAATGACTCAAGGAGAAAACATGGCTGTAACTCTTTCCGAACGGGCTGCGAAACACGTTGCCAACTATCTGGCCAAACGCGGCAAAGGCATCGGCCTGCGCCTCGGCGTGCGCACCAGCGGCTGTTCCGGTGTGGCGTACAAGCTGGAATTCGCCGATGTGCTCGACCCTGATGATGTTGCTTTCGAGTCACACGGTGTCAAGGTGCTGATCGACGCCAAGAGCCTGCCCTACCTCGACGGTACTGAACTTGATTATGCCCGCGAAGGGCTGAACGAAGGTTTCAAGTTCAACAACCCGAACGTCAAGGACGCCTGCGGCTGCGGGCAGAGTTTCTCGGTTTGAGGCAGTATTTGCCCTGCCTGTTCCTTACCACCGTCGTCGGTGGCGGGTGTTGTTGCCCGCCCCGCAAACTGAAAAATGGACTTTAACGCCGATCATTTCTCGCTTTTCAACCTGCCACGTTGCTATCGGATCGACAACACCGCACTTGACCAGCGCTATCGTGAAATCCAGACAGAAGTGCACCCTGACCGCTTTGCCGGTGCGGAGGATGCACAGCAGCGCCGTTCGCTGCAATGGGCAACGCGTGCCAACGAGGCCTACCAGACGCTGAAAAAACCGCTGACGCGGGCGCAATACCTGCTGGGCCTCCTCGATTGTGGTCTTGACCTGGCCAACAACCATGCGCTGCCGACGGATTTTCTCATCGAACAGATGGAGTGGCGTGAAGCCGTTGCCGAAGCACGCGCCAGCAAGGCGCAGGAAGAACTGGAAGCGCTTTATCAGCGCGTTCGCCAGCAGGTCCGGAACGCTTACGCCCAACTGGAAATCCTGCTCGACGAACAACACGACTACCCCCAGGCCGCCGACCAGATCCGGCGCCTGATGTTTCTGGAAAAACTGCTCTCGGAAATCGACGATGCGCTAGCGGATGAGTGAAACCCCACCCTTCCCCCTTCTCCCTTCCCCCTTCACAAAAATGGCCCTACTACAGATTTCCGAACCCGGCGAATCGCCTGCACCACACCAGCACAAGCTGGCCGTCGGCATTGATCTTGGCACCACCAATTCACTGGTCGCGACGGTTCGCAGCGGTCAGGCCACGGTACTCGGTGACCGCCTCGGACGCACCCTGCTGCCTTCGGTGGTGCACTATCTGGCGGAAGGCAAGCCGGTCGTCGGCCATGACGCCCTGTCGTGCCAGTCCCTTGATCCGCGCAACGTCATCAGTTCGGCCAAGCGCTTCATGGGCCGCGGGGTTTCCGACATCGCGCACCGGGAAAGCCTGCCTTATCTGTTCGAGGACACGCCGGGCATGGTACGCATCCAGACCGCCGCCGGCGTCAAAAGTCCGGTCGAGGTTTCCGCCGACATCCTGCGTGCGCTGCGTTATCGAGCCGAAGCTGCGCTTGGCGGCATGCTGGTCGGCGCGGTGATCACCGTCCCGGCTTATTTCGACGATGCACAACGTCAGGCCACCAAGGATGCGGCCAAACTCGCCGGACTCCCGGTATTGCGCCTCCTGAACGAACCAACGGCAGCCGCCATCGCCTATGGTCTGGACAACGAAGCCGAAGGCGTCTATGCCGTCTATGACCTCGGCGGCGGCACCTTTGACCTGTCGATCCTCCGGCTCTCGCGCGGCGTGTTCGAAGTCTTGGCGACCGGCGGCGACTCCGCCCTCGGGGGCGACGATTTCGACCATCGCATTTTCTGCTGGATTCTCGAAAGCGCCGGTCTGAAGCCGCTCTCGGCCGAAGATGCCCGCCTCCTGCTCTCCTGTGCGCGTGAAGCCAAGGAATATCTGACTTCGCATGGCGTCGCGCCAATTGTCGTGCGCCTGGGCAGCGGCGAATCGGTCGACCTCGAACTCTCCAGCGAAACCTTTACTGAAATCAGCAAAAACCTCGTCAGCAAGACCATTCAGGCGGCAAAAAAGGTGTTGCGCGATGCCGCGCTGACCGTCGATGAAGTCAAGGGCGTGGTGATGGTCGGCGGAGCCACACGGATGCCGCAAATCCAGCAGGCCGCCAGCGAGTTTTTCGGCCGCGCCCCGCTCAACAACCTCGACCCGGACAAAGTGGTTGCCCTGGGGGCCGCCATCCAGGCCAACCTGCTGGCTGGCAACCGCACCGCCGACGACGACTGGCTGTTGCTTGATGTCATTCCCTTGTCGCTCGGCCTGGAGACCATGGGCGGCCTCGTTGAAAAGATCATTCCACGCAATTCGACGATTCCCGTCGCCCGGGCACAGGAATTCACCACCTTCCGCGACGGGCAAACGGCCTTGGCCGTGCATATCGTGCAGGGCGAGCGCGAACTGGTCAGCGACTGCCGTTCGCTGGCCCGCTTTGAACTGCGCGGCATCCCGCCGATGGTCGCTGGCGCGGCGCGGATTCGTGTCACCTTCCAGGTCGATGCCGACGGGCTCCTGTCCGTTTCAGCCCGGGAAACGCTCTCCGGCATCGAAGCCGGCATCACGGTCAAGCCCTCCTACGGACTTTCCGACGACGAAATCACCAGCATGCTCAAGGCCTCGATGACGCACAGCCGCGAGGATGCCCTGCGTCGCGCGCTGAAGGAAGCACAGGTCGAAGCCCAACGCCTGATCGAAGCCGTGCAGTCGGCGCTGAAAACCGACCGCGAACTGCTCGATGAAGCGCAGCAAAAACGCCTCGAAAGCCTGGTCGCCCGCCTGCAAACCACGGCCCTGGGCGACGACCGGCAGAAAATCAATACCGCCATGAACGAACTCGAACTCGAAACCAAGACCTTCGCCGCACTGCGCATGGACAAATCGATCCACCACGCCTTTGCCGGGAAGAATATTGAAATGCTGTGAAAGGTGAAAAGCGAAATGTGAAAGGTAAAAACCGGTCACGACCTGACACGCATCTCCGTCATTTCAGCGCAAGGCGTACTGGCTTTGCACCTTTCACTTTTCACCTTTCATGTTTCACTTCCTTAAAATGACCCAAATCACCATCCTCCCCCACGCCGAACTCTGTCCTGACGGTGCCATCATCGAAGCGGAACCCGGCACGTCGCTCTGTGCAGCCCTGCTCGACAACGGCATCGAAATCGAGCACGCCTGCGAGATGTCCTGTGCCTGTACCACCTGCCATGTCATCGTGCGCGAAGGCTTTGCCGCGCTGGAAGCGTCGGATGAACTGGAGGATGATTTGCTTGACAAGGCCTGGGGGCTGGAACCGGATTCGCGGCTTTCCTGTCAGGCCATCGTCAACGAAACGCCGCTCACCATCGAGATCCCGCGTTACACCGTCAATATGATGCGCGAAGGAAAATAGCCATGCAATGGACCAGCGTTAACGACATCGCCATCGAACTGGCCGAAACCCATCCGGATCGGGACCCGGAAAGGATCAACTTCGTCGACCTGATGAATCTGGTACTCGCCCTGCCCAGCTTTACGGATGAAGCCAATCGCTGTGGCGAGAAAGTCCTCGAAGCCATCCAGCAGGCGTGGATCGACGAAGTCAGTTCATAGCGGAATCGCTGCCACGATCCGGGCAGGCATTTCAAAATTCGCCACAGCGGCACAGAGGATAGCGGGAAACGCGCTGACTTTCCTCTGTGCCGCTGTGGCGAGAATTACATTTTTCGTCCTGCCCGAACCGCAGTGACTAGCGATAAAAATAAACGAAGTTGCAGACGGTCAGCGTGATCAGCGTTCCGGCCATCGGAATCGCCGTGCGTTTGACCAGATCGAAGGGTGAAACGCCGCCCATGCTCGATGAAACGACGATCACGGCGGTAATCGGCGACATGGCACGCGCCGCGCTGGCGGCAAAGTGCATCGGCAGCAGCATGATCACCGGCGGAACCGACATCTTGGCGGCAACTGCCGGGGTCAGGGCGGCAAAGGCAAAGAACGGCGCATTGCCCGAGCCCATGATGATCGCGCAGACGGCAATGATGCCGGTCATCACCAGAATCATGCCGATCGCGCCGAAACCGGAGGCCTGCGCGGAGTTGATGATGCTGTCGATGGCACCAATGGTCACCAGGCCCTTGGCGAAAGTTTCACCGGCGACGATCAGCGTCACGACGTTGGCCATCTGCATCCCCAATCCGTCGAAGAAGGCCTGGATGTCGCCCATGACCTTCTTGCCATCAAAGGTGCGCGCAAAGTCGACCACCATCGCCACGGCGAGGCCGACCATCATCGCCTTGATGATGTCCATCTTGATCGAGGCAATCCATAGCTCGCTGAAAATCAGGATCAGCGCCAGCGGAATGACCGGCAGGATGGCGTAGTACATCGGCGGCGTCGGATCCTGCTCGGCCCCTTCGATTTTTGGCGTCTCGATCTGGACCGGCGTGACGACATGGCCATCCCGCTTGTCCATCCATTTTTGCGTCACGAAATGCAGCACGGCAACGATGGGCAGCACCGTCGCGGTGATGGGAATCTGATACTGCGTCCAGTAAAGCACCGGGTCGATACCGGCATTGTTGGCGGCGAGGATCGTCCCCACGTCGCTCGGGCTCCAGTCCAGGCACATGGTCGTGGCAATGGCCGCCGTCGCCGACAGGCGGCTGATGCCCAGCCCGACGAGGATCGGGAAGGCCGTGACCATCAGCAGCATGGCCAGCCCCGAGGCGCTGTTGATCGCCAAGCCGAGGAACATGCCGAGCACCCAGGTGCCGGACATGACGATGTAGGGCGCGCGCAGGGCCAGCAGCGGACGGATGGTCAGCTTGACCAAGGCCCGGCTGGCACCGATCTTGTCCATGTAGCGGGCAAAGCCGCCGACGGCCATGATGTTGAGGCCCAGCCCGGCCGCCCGCGAACTCAGGGTTTTCTTGATGAACTCAAAGGCATCGAAGAAAACCAGCCCGGTACTTTCCTTGGCCGGAAGAATGGTGCCCAGCCCCAAAGCCACGGCGGTGAACATCAGCACCATGCCGGCAAGGAACAGAACGGGCTGCGGCTTGTAACTCTTCATGATCAGCCAGCCAGCCCAGAAGGTGACGATCAATGCAATGACGATACCCATGTTTGACTCCCTGTGTTTGTCTGAATTTGTCTGAAAACTTTTCCTGCCACTTACCCGATCCGGCAAATTTCCTGCCAGCCACGAACATCGCTGATGCCCAGTCCCGGCGCATCGGGGAGGTAGAGCCTGTTCCCCTTGAAACTCACGCCGCCGACCACCGGATCTTCGGCCAGCAGCATGGGGGTATCAAGGTCGGCGCGGGTGACGATCCGCTTGCCTGCGGCCAGCGCCGTCGCCGCCGTGATGCCGACCTTGCTCTCCAGTGTACACCCCATCATGCACTCGACCCCTTGGGTTTCCGCCAGATGTGCGATTTTCTCCGCCGGATAAAGGCCACCGGCCTTCATCAGCTTGATGTTGATGATGTCGCAGGCACGTAGCGCCAGCAGGTGGAAAACGTCGCGCGGGCCGAAAACCGATTCATCGGCCATGATGTCGGTGTCAACGTGATCGGTCACGTATTTCAGCCCGTCCACGTCGTAGCCTTTGACCGGCTGCTCGATCAGTTCGATATTGAGCCCTTCGGCTTCCAGTTGCTTGATGGTGCGTACCGCCTGCTTGGGTGTCCAGCCTTGATTGGCGTCGAGGCGCATCCGGATGCCGTCACCGACCGCCGCACGGATCGCCTGGACGCGCTGCAGGTCAAGCGCCGGGTCGTTGCCCACCTTGATTTTCAGGATAGTGAAACCGTCGGCCACCGCTTCCAGCGCATCACGCACCATCTCTTCCGGCGGATTGAGGCTGATGGTCAGATCGCTTTCCAGACTGGAACGGAAGCCGCCAAACAACTGGTGCAGCGGCAGGCCGAAGCGCTGGCCGAAAAGATCATGCACGGCAATATCCAGCGCCGCCTTGGGCGAAGTGTTATGGACCATCCCGGTATCGAGCAGGCGAGCGATGCCTTCCCGGTTTTCGACATCCATGCCGATGAGGCGCGGCCCCAGCGTATCGCGGATGGCCACCAGCGCCGATTCCTGGCTGTCGCCGGTAATCACCACGGTCGGCGGCGAATTGCCGAAGCCCACTTCACCGGTATCGGCAATCACCTTGATGATCAGGTCTTCCGCTGAATACACCTCGCGCAGCGCCGTCTTGAACGGCTTTTTCAGCGGAATACTGACCTTCCCCAGATGGATTTCCCTGATTTTCATCTGCTTCCTCTCTCCTTACTCCTTACGCCTGTTCGATCAGCGCTTCAACCAGACGGGCCGACAATTCGAGGTCGGCCACCTTGATGAACTCCTGGCAGGTATGCACCTCACTCATGCCGATGGCCAGATCGACCGCCGCAATGCCGTGCGCGTTGAACACGTTGCAATCGCTACCGCCACCGGTCGACACCAACTCCGGCGTCAGACCCAGGCTGCGCACGGCGGCGATGCACTGCTGCACTGCAGGATCCGCGTCGGTCAGCCGGAAGGCGGCATAGCTGCGATCAACCGTCACCTCTGCCGAAACACCAAATTCCTGTGCGGCTTCTTCAAAACAGGCTTTCATGTGCGCCGTTTGGGCGTCGAGCTTGGCATTGCACAGGCTGCGCGCCTCCGCCAGCACCTCGACCCGGTCGGCAACGATATTGGTCGCCATGCCCCCGTGGATAGAGCCAAGGTTCGCCGTGGTTTCCGCGTCGATGCGCAGCAGTTTCATCCGCTCGATCGCCCGCGCCGCAACCTGGATGGCGCTGATGCCGCGCTCCGGCGCCAGTCCGGCGTGCGCCGTGCGCCCATGAATGACCGCCCGGATTCCGTCCTTGGCCGGTGCCTGGACGATAATCCGTCCGACTGCTCCACTGGCGTCCAGCACGAAAGCGCGTTTGGCCTTGATCTTGCTGTAATCGAGCCACTTCGCGCCGTGCATGCCGACTTCCTCGCAAATCGTCAGCACCACCTGCAACAGACCGTGCGGTACACCGCGTGCCTGAATCCGGCGAATCCCCTCGAAAATCGCAGCGATGCCGGCCTTGTCGTCGCCGCCAAGGATCGTTGTTCCGTCCGAACGGATCACTTCGCCATCAATCACCGGCTGAATGTTCTCGCCCGGTGTGACCGTGTCCATGTGGCAGCAGAACATCAGCGCTTCGGCCGCCTTGTTGCCGGGCAAGGTGGCGATTAGATTGCCCGTATCGCTCCCGGCCTTTTCGCTCGCCATATCGAACTCAACCGTGAACCCCATATCCTCCAGCACCTGCCTGGCATAGGCAGCAAATTGCCCTTCCTGGCGTGAAACACTGGAGATTCTGACCATTTCAAGGAACTGATCAACAAGCGATTGCGTCATATACCGGCCCTGTCAGTGATGATAAAAAATGCATTCTACGCCTCACGCTGTGTCCTGTAAGCAGCCTTATCCGTTTGAAACGGGCTCATGAAGCCATTTCCCTGCGTTCTGGGCTGACAGATTTGACCTGGCCATGGTGTCGAAAAATGAAAGTTCGATGATAATAGCCACCGTCATGCATCGGCGATGGAGAGCGCCCCATGATTACCAGTGAAAAATCCGGAAACTCAGTGCGTGGAAGCGTCGGCTTCATGCAGTTCGGGCTGTTGCTCGGCTTCTCTGCCTTGATCATTCTGGCGCTGGGACTTTCCGGCTGGGGCTTGAGCAAGCAGTTTCGCAACCATGCCGTGCAGCAAATCCGTACCGAACTGCTGACCCACATCGACTACCTGAACACCCAATTCACGATAGATGCCAAAGGTCGGCCCGACTTCCTCAACGAATTCGCCGACCCGCGTTTCAACCAGCGTCATTCCGGCCTGTACTGGCAGATCGATCACCTGGATCGCAAAGGCGAAACACTCCGGGTCGGTCTGCTGCGCTCACCTTCGTTGCAGGGTTATACCCTCAAGTTTTCGGAGCATGACATGCAAGTCGGTGTCATCAGCCAGAGCCGTGTTACCGGGCCAACCGGCGGGACGCTGCGTGCGCTCAAGCTCTTCGTATCGATCACGCCACGGGGCGCACCACCCGTTGATAATGCCAAGGAAGGAGAATTCCTTTCCGAAAATGTCCGGGTACGACTGATTGTCGCCGCCGATGAGGCGAAATTGCTGGAGGGCATCGATGATCTTGAACGTGCTCTCTGGCTGACCTTCCTGGTTCTGGCCGTCATCATGATCGCGGCAGAAACAGCGCAGCTATTCCTGGTCCATCTGCCACTCCAACGACTGTATCTATCACTGGAGGCCGTACGCAGTGGGCAAAGTTCGCAGATAGAAGGAGTGTATTCCGGCAAGATGAAAATACTGGTTGATGAATTCAACCGTCTGCTGATGCAGAACGTCGAAGTGCTCAAGGGAACCCGGAAACAGGTTGGCAATCTCGCCAAGGCGATGAAACCACCGCTGGACACCATGCGTGACGCTGCAGAAAATCAACAACAGACTCTGGCCGACCTGTCCTCGGTGGTCAGCACCCAGGTCGGCGTCGCGCATCAGACGATCAATCACCATCTTGCCAACTCACAGGCCGTCGCGCTGGCACTCAAGTCAAAATTCCGCTGCGAGGTTTTTCCGGTGCTCGAAAACATGGTGCGGCGGATGGAAAAAGTTTATGCCGAAAAACAGTTGGCGCTAAGCATCCATACCCAAAAGCCGTCCCCCTTTTTCCGGGGCGAAATGCAGGACTTGCGCGACATCCTCGGTAACCTGCTTTACAAGGCGTGTCAATGGGCAGAACGCCGGGTCGAAATCCAGTTGGTCAGCAGTGAACGCCATATCCTGGTAGTCATCGAAGATGACGGCCTCGGCATGACGGCCGACAATGCGGAAGAAGAGATGCCCGAGCACAGCAGCACAGTCCCCGGCAACAAGCTGGTGCCCGGCTCCGAACTGGATTTTGCGGAGATGCGGGAACTGCTCTCGCTATACAACGGCCGACTTGAACAGCGTCACGCCAAACTCGGCGGGATACAGGTACGCCTGACCCTGCCACGGGCGATTTGAGAAATGCAGTGGTTAACGTGAAATACCTGAAATGCCGTGAAAGGTGAAATGTGGAGAACCATGCCGGTAGCGGTCGATTCCGGATTGGTTTTCCCTTTACAGGGCGCGAAGCGCCTGATATTTCACGTTTCACCTTTCATGTTTCACCTTTCACAGCGCCCCGCCCCCGCCTCAACCTCATGCAATCCCCCGCGCGGCACGCGACGACTGATAAGCGCTGCCCGGCAGGGCCTTGGCGGCCAGGAGCGCCAGATCACCTTCATGCAGCATGGAGTCGATGCTCTCGCCTCTCAACTGCAAATGTCCGCCGATACTGACGATGATGCGTCCGACCTCTCCGGATTCCGCCAGCAACGAGGTGCAATTTTCGATCCCGGCCAACAGGCGTTCGCCAACCTTGTCAAGGCTCGCCTGATCGACTTTCGACAAGAGCACCAGAAACTCGTAGCCCCCCCAGCGTGACAGGGCATCGTAAGGACGCACAATCTGCCTGAGTTGCAGCGCAACCCCCTGCACCACGGCATCACCGCTCGCATGGCCGAAGCGGTCATTGATCTCCTTGAGGTTGTCAATATTGACCCACAGGATGCCCATTCGCTCCGCCCCACGGTCTGCCCGGGAAAACTCTTCTTCGAGGCGCACCTGCATGCCATGCCGGTTGAGCAGTTCGGTCATCGGATCAATCTTCATCTTCTGATCCATTGCCGTCATGCGTTCCTGCATCTTGTGCTGGACGGCAACAAAACCTTCCATGAGCCGACGGACTTCCCCCGTACCGAACTGTGCCGGATCAGCTTCGGGACATTCTCCCGACGCATCGACGGCCTGCATCAACTGCTCCAGACGCTCCAGGGGCTTGCTCACGTAATGGCGCAAGCCGATGTTGAACAGCAGGCTCAGCGCCGCCAGCAACAGTAGGCAGGTCAGCAACAAGCCACCCAGTTCGCCGTAGGGCATCAGGACTTCCAGATCGAGCAACGTCACCTCATGCCAGTCGACTTCGGGCAGATAGGTCACACCGATCAGATGCCGCTTGCCCTGTAAGTCGGCAAAAATCATGCTCACGATCTTGCCTTCCGCGTTGGCCTTATACTCACCTTTTACCGACTGCATCAGGTCCTTCACCGTGTTGTAGTCTGCTTCACGGTCGAACAGTTGCCAGACGGTTTGCTTCTGCCCACCGCTACCCGACTGGCTCAGCAAACCAAAATCGATCTGCCGATCCTTGCGCATGATCTGGATCGCTCCGTCGCGATCCACAAACAGGCTGGTGACCCCCGGAACAGAATCCTCGCGGGCGAGGTCGGTGAAACCGCTCAGATCCAGTCCGGTGCCGACAAAACCGAGGACCTGGCCTTCGTCACGGATCATGCTGTCAATCCACAAGCGGGTAATGCCCAGCGCCGCGTCGTGCTTGACGTTGATATGCACATCGACGTTCAGTCGGATCAGGTTGAAGAACCAGGCATCCTTGCTCGCCTGTGGATCAAGCGTATAGCGATGTTCCTTGCCGCTGAAATCGTTCGTGGCGTTGTTATGGTAGTACTTGCCATTCTTGTACAAGGCCGCAAAATAACTTTTGTCCTGGAAATTCGGGCGATAAGCTTCCATTTCCAGGATGGCAAGCTGTGTCATTTCCGGGTTGTCCGGGTTGCGTGCCCATTGACGAATGATGGAGCTGTCGGCCAGTTGCCGCGACAGCGCCACTTCTCTCAGGATGGGTTGCAGCGTCCGGCTCTTGTCGTAAAGCACCTGCTTTTCCGCAAAGCGCAAGGCCCATTTTCCGACGATTTGCTCGGACGAAAAACGCAGCGCCAACCACATGGGCGCTGCAATCACCACAAAGAAAAGAACCGTAATCAGCAGGAATCTTGGGCGTAGGTTCATGGTCATGATCGAATCCCTGTTCTACATGCACCGGATCGGCTGGAGAAATGATTCTAACCCGGATTACCCGTCAGGATAGGCAATCGTGGTACTTGAAAAGCTTTCCGTGGCCCACCGGTCAATGCAGTGAATCCATGCCCGACGCCATGTACTGCATCATGCGGTTGGCCGCAAAGGACAGCTGGCGACCGGCACGTTTGATCAAGTGCGCTTCGGCATTTTCCAGGATGGCCTGTTTGATGGGCATGGCGAACAGTTCGCCGCTCTCCAGTTCGCTGGTCACGGCACAGGCCGGCAGGAAGGTAATACCCAGCTTCAGCTTGACGAACTGCCGCAGGACAAAGAAGGAATTGGCCGTCAGGATCGGGGCCAGCCGGATTTTTTCGGTCTGCTCGACCAGCATCAGGATTTGTCGCATCCCGAAGGAGGGATGGTTGAGGGCCAGCGGCCAGGACATGAAATCGGCCAGCCGGAACGGCCCCGGCTGGCCCAGCAAGGGGAAGCCGGGATAAACGATGGCCTGCATCGCATGCTTGCGCGAGGCCAGCGAGACGATCTTCTGGTCGGGTGGCGGGTTGAAAGCAACACCGATATCGGCCTCGTCCTCGACCACCCAGCGCACCACCTCATCCGTACCGCCGACGGACAGGCGCAGGGAAATGTTCGGATAATCCTTGCCAAAACGTGCCATGACACCCTCCATCAGATCGGGCAAAAAGCCTTCGCCGAGCGCGATATGGATGTTGCCACCACGCAGGCCGCGCAATTCCTGCAAATGCGAAAGCAGGTCATGCTGGTGCGAACGCTGCTCGCGAAAATAGGCCATGAGCAACTGCCCGGCTTCAGTTGGTTTGATACCCCGCGTATGGCGTTCGAGGAGCGGGATCGACAGCTCCTCTTCGAGGAGCGCAATCTGTCGGCTGACTGCCGAAGGCGCGACATTCAAGGCATCGGCCGCTGCCCGGATGCTGCCATGACGTATCGCTTCAAACAGGAAAACGATACGGGATTCCTTGATTTGTTCAGGCATTTCATTCCCCTTGCCGAGCTCATTAGCGTTCTCAAAATTAGAACACAAACCATCATCAAAGGCTATTGATCAGAATTTTTCACTCGCCGATGATTTGCATCAATTCCCATGGCCTGCATGGGGGTATTTCAAACCACAACACGGGAGGTATCAAGGATGGACAAAGGCTATCTCAACGATCTGAAAATCCACGGCATCACGCTGCTGATCACGATCGTTGCCGAATATATCGGTCTTAAGAAATTCGATCTGGGCTTCGGGGCGATTGTCCTGTTCCCGCTGATCTACTCGCTGATTTTCGGCGGCATCATCAGCCTGCCGAAAATGAAACTGCTCGACAACAAGGAAATGTCGATTGC
>CAYMYD010000042.1:0-13487 GCA_964394535.1 uncultured Propionivibrio sp.
GGGAACGCCCTCCCCCGCCAGCCAGCGGGCAAAGTCGCCACCGACCTGATCACCGTGTTCCAGACACAGCACCGCCTCGTCAAAACCGTAGTACGGCAGGGGCACACGGAAATTTTCGTCTTCCCAGGAACCCGGCAATTCGCAGCCATATTCCGGCCCGTCGCGCCGTCCGTGATCCGCCTGACAGCTTCTTGGCATCGCCGCCTGCCCCGGTACGGGATTCGGTGCGGCCTCGGTCATGTTCTGGAAATGGGCCTTGCCAAAAAGCGCCGTCCGGTAACCGGCTTCGCGGAGGCTATCCACGAAGGAATGGGCGCTCAAGGGAACGGGAATGCCGTTACGGCGCACCCCGGCGGCACTCGGCATCCGCCCGGTCAGAATCGCCGCCCGGTTGGGCATGCACACCGGGGCATTGACGTAGAAACGGTCAAAGACGACTCCATCGGCGGCGAGGGCATCGATATGGGGCGTTCTGACCTGCGAATTGCCATAAACCCCCAGATGATCTGCCCGCTGCTGATCAGTCATGATCAGCAGGAAATTCGGACGCTGGTTGGATGAGGTTTCCTGCTGATCGCTCATGTGCTACGACTTTCCCGACAGGCACAGAAGTGCCAATTTGTCTGCTGGGCCTGCCTCATGAGAGGCCGGCCTGAAATCACAATTCAGAAATGACGGTATCAAGGGGCAGACGCGATTTCGGCAACTTGGCGTTGAAATCGGCGTCGCTGCGGTAGCCCAGGGCAAGCATCACGACGCTCTTGAGTCCTTTTTCCGCCAGATTCAGTTCCTCGTCGAGCAGTTTGGCGTCGTAGCCCTCGATCGGGGTGGCATCAATTCCCAGGGACGCCGCACCGAAGAGAACCACACCGAGCGCGATATAGACCTGTTTCTGCGTCCAGATCGACGTATCGCGCAGGGTGTCGCGGTGCAAATCAACGTAGAAGCCACGGCCCTTTTTCTGCAACTCCTTGTTCTCTGCGGCGGGGAAGCGGCCATCCCGATCTTCCTGTTCGAGCACCTCAGCGAGATGGGCATCGTCGATCTCGGTACGGGCGCACATCACGAGCACATGCGAAGCGTTGGCGATTTTCGGGGCATTCGCGGCGAAAGGTGTTCCTTCCGGCGTGGATTTGCCGAGACGCGCCTTCGCTGCGCTGTCGCTGGCGATGAAAAAATGCCAGGGCTGCGAATTGACCGATGAGGGAGCGTAGCGGAGCAGCGTCCTGATTTTTTCAAGATCTTCCGCCGGGATTTTTCGGGCTGGATCGTAATCCTTGCAGGTGCGGCGGGTGAGGGCAATGTGGGCCAAATCCATGAGGTCTCTCCGTAATGACGAGCGAAAGATAGTGGCTGCTTGCTAGTGGTTTGTGACTGGTTGAAACAGGCGGCGCAAAGCGCCGGTAACTTCAACTAGCCACTAGCCACCAGCCACAAACCACTGTTTTACTTCACCAAGCCCAATTCTTCGAGCAAGGCCTTGTAGCGCTTGGAATCGTCGGCCAGGAGCTTGGTCATCGCCTGGGGATCGCTGGAGCGTACTTCAGCCCCGGTATTGACGAACTGGGATTTGACCGCAGGCAGCGCCAGCGCTTCGTTCAACACGCTGTTCAATTTGCTGACAAGTGCTGGCGGCACGCCCTTGGGCCCCAGCAGGGCATACCAGGCGTCGGCTTCCTGATTCTGATAACCGGCTTCGGCCATGGTGGGCGTGTTCGGCGCGAGTTCGGAACGCTTGCCCGCCGTCACCGCGAGGCCAAGCAGGGCACCGGATTTAACGTGCGGCACGGCCGGCGGCATCCCGGCAAAGAACAGTTGCGCTTCCTGACCGAGGACGGCGGTCGTCGACGCTGCACCACTCTTGTAGGGAACGTGCGTCATCTTGATGCCGGTCGCGCGCTCGAACAGAATCGCCGCCAGATGGTTCAGCGAACCCACGCCAGGCGAGGCGTAGTTCAGCGCACCCGGTTTGCTCTTGGCCAGCGTCACCAGTTCCGCCATGGTCTTCGGCCCCAGATTGGGGTGGACAACAACGATCATCGGCACCGAGGCAATCTGGCCGATCGCGGTAAAGTCATTGGCCGGATCGAAGGGTGCGGCTTTCTTCATCCACGGGGCAATCGCCATATTGGCAGTGGCCATGAACAGGGTACGACCGTCCGGCTTGGCCTTGGCAACGGCCAGCGCACCAATATTGCCGCCCGCACCGGGACGGTTTTCGACGACCACCGGATGCCCGATACGCTCGGACATCGGCGCCGTCAGGATGCGCGCCAGCACATCCGGCGCGGAACCCGGATCGGACGGCACGACGATGGTCACCGGCCCGTCGATGGCTTGTGCGCTGGCCGAAAGCGGCAGCACCAAGGCCGCAGCAAAGGCCAGTGCGGAAAAGCTGTGTTTCAAGGCAAAGTTCAGTTTCATAAGGGTCTCCCTGGTCATGGTGGTAAGGAAATCGACAAACAATCAGTCGCGGAAAACTTCTTCCCGCCGCTTGCGGATTTTCGGCAAGGCGGCGAGCACGATGGAAATCACAGCGATGGCGAGGAGTGTCGCACTGATCGGCCGTTGCAGGAAAATCATCGGATCGCCCTGCGAGAGCAGCATGGCCCGACGCAGATATTCTTCGATCATCGGCCCGACGATCACGCCAAACAACACCGGTGCCAGTTCGCACTCCAGCTCAACCAGTACATAACCCAACAGGCCAAAAGTGGCAAGCATGAAGACATCCGTTGGCTTCATTCCGATCGAATAGGAGCCGACACAGGAAATGGCCACGATGGAGGGAAACAGTACCCGGTAAGGCACTTCGGCGACCTTGGCCCACATCCCGACCAGCGGCAGGTTCAGGACCAACAGCATCAGATTACCGATCCACATCGAGACAATGAGCCCCCAGAAAAGCATCGCCTGCTCGGTCATGATGCGCGGGCCGGGCGCGATGCCGTGAATCAGCAGCGCCCCCATCATCATCGCCATCACCGGGTTGGAAGGCACGCCCAGGGTCAGCATCGGAATGAAAGAAGTTTGTGAAGCGGCGTTGTTGGCGGCTTCCGGTGCGGCAACCCCTTCGATGGCCCCCTTGCCGAAGCGTGAAGGCTCCTTGCTGACGTTCTTTTCCAGTGCGTAGGAGGCAAAGGAGGCCAGCACCACGCCGCCGCCGGGCAGGATGCCGAGGATCGAACCGAGGCCGGTACCGCGCAGCGAAGGGGTGATGATGCGTTTCAAATCGGCCAGCGAGAGCATCAGCCCGGAAATGTTTTTGGTTTGAATCGAGCGCGCACCGCCCTCCCCGCCCGCGATGTTACGGACGATTTCCGCGAGACCAAACATCCCGATCGCCACCGGCACAAAGTTGATCCCGTCAAAAAGATCGGAAAGACCCAGGGTGAAGCGCTCGACCCCGCTGGTCACATCGGTACCGACAATGCCGATCAGGATGCCGAGCAGCGTCATCGCCATGGCCTTGATGATCGAACCGCTGGAGAGCGAAACGGAAACCAGCAAGCCCAGCACCATCAGCGAAAAATATTCTGCCGCGCCGAAACTCAGGGCGACCTTGGCGAGTGGCGGGGCGAGCAGCGCAATGACCAGCGTCGCGATGGTACCGGCGATGAAGGAAGCAATCGCCGCCGTCGCCAGCGCCGCCCCGGCACGACCCTGACGCGCCATCTGGTAGCCATCGAGCGCAGTGACGACCGAGGAAGTTTCACCAGGCAGGTTGATGAGAATCGAGGTTGTCGAACCGCCATACTGCGCACCGTAGAAAATCCCGGCGAGCATGATCAGCGCCGAAAGGGGCGGCAACGAAAAGGTCACCGGCAGCAGCAGGGCGATGGTCATCGTCGGCCCGATGCCCGGCAGGACGCCAATCAGCGTACCGAGCAGCACCCCGGCAAAGCAGTAAAGCACGTTGGTGAGCGAAAGCGCAGCGGAGAAGCCGATGGCGAGATGGGAGAAGAGTTCCATGATGATTTCTCCTCAACCCGGCAGTTTGAACAGCGGAATCGGCACGCCAAAGGCAAAGGCGAACACCAGCCAGCAGAAAAACACCGCAAGCGCCGAGAGCAGCAGAGATTTCCAGGGATGCCAGGGGCGCTCGGCCAGCGTGGAAAACCAGACTGCCGCGCCCAGTGCCGGAGCAAGGCCGAAATACTCAATCAGGGAAGCAAAGATCAGCGGCGCACCGATGATGACCAGCAAGGGACGCCACGGAATACGCGGCAAACCACCCGCCTGATCCTTGAGCGAATTCACGATGGCAATCACGCCAAGAATGGCCAGCAGCGAAACAACGATCAGCGGGAAAAAGCCCGGCCCCATCTCGGTGGGCGTACCGACCTCCAGATCCCGCCCGAGAATCAGATAAACCAGCGCAATGCCGATGAAAAGCAGGCCTGCTGTACAGTCCTTGTTACGAACACCTACCGATTTTGCCATGATCCCCACCCTTGAATTTTTCTATTCGATGCAAGCGTCTTATAGAAACGATCATAATGATCTATTTTTACCGCATTCTATAGTCGCCATGAGTGCTTAGCAAGGCCGCTACACGCCAAAATGATATTTCAATGTGCCGCAGGCAGCCATCCGGAAGCCGCCATGAGCAGCACCGCAATCTGCAGGAGGCAGATCACCACATAGGCGCGATCCCCGCGCCGGGCATAGATCCGCATGATGAACGCAAGACAGGGGATCGAGCAGCCCGCCAGCAGCGCAATGCCGAAGATACAGGAAAAATCACCGTAAGCGAGGAGGCTGACCCAGCCCCAGCCCGTGGGTGCCCCGGTCGCGGCCAGGTAAGTATCGAGCGGCAGATGCCAGTGCTGGGCCAGCTGCGCAAGCGCCATCTTGCCGGGCAGCAGATCAAAAACATAAGCGCAAAAACAGAGCACAAGGACGGCAAGGCCCAACTTCGCGCTAACGTCGAGCAGTCGGGCGTAGCCTTGCTGCTCCTCATGGTTGTCTTCGGGACGATTGCCTGCAGTCATCTTTATCTCTCCGACGATTTTGCCCACACGAGCTTCCCCGGCAAAATTCGCAACGAACACATCCCGGAAGGGTTCCCCCTTCCGGACTGTTCACCTTACTTGCCTTTCAGCAAGCCATTGATTTTCTTCAGCCAGGCATCGCCATTCTTGGCGATGAATTCTTTCTCGATTTCCGGGCGCACTTTGTCACGGAAAGGCTTGATGTCGACCTCATTGACCTGCATGCCCTTGGCTTTCATGTCGGCAATGAACCTGGCTTCGTTTTCATTGGAGAATTTCCGCTGGGCCACGGCACCGGCATGTGCCGCTTTCAGCAGGATTTCCTGATGACTTTTCGACATGGCTTTGAACTTCTCCAGGTTCGCCACCAGAATCAAGGGGCCGTAGATATGCTTGGTCAGCGACAGGTATTTCTGTACTTCATAAAACTTGCCGCCGTAGGTGGGAGCAATCGGATGATCCTGCCCGTCCACCGTGCCGTTTTTCAGATTTTCGTAAATCTTGCCAAAGGTCAAGGTCGTCGGCTCGGTTCCGAAGATTTTCCACATGGCCAGATGCACGGGATTGGGCGGAACGCGCATTTTCAGGCCAACCAAATCTTCCGGCTTGGTGATCGGGCGCACGTTGTTGGTGATCGAGCGGATACCATTTTCCCAGAACGACAAGCCCTTGAAACCATGCGGTTCAAGCGAGGCAAGCATTTCACGGCCAAACTTGCTGTCAAGCACCTTATATGCCTGTTCGACCGAGGCAAACAGATAGGGAATATCAAAGACATTCAGCCGACTGTCCATCGCTGAAAACACCCCGGTTCCCCCCTGGAAAATATCAAGCTCGCCCTTCTGCACCATTTCGGCCATTTTTTTGCCGGGCCCCAGCTTGCTGTCGGGAAAAAGTTCGAAAGTGATTTTGCCTTTGGAGAGTTTGTCGGCGACCCGAACCATCTCCTGGGCGCCTACCCCCTGTGCGCTGTCAATCGACGTTTCAAAGCCGAAGCGCAAATTGATCTTGTCCTGGGCAATCGCCGGGAATGCCATGCCGAATGACAAAGTCAGTCCGGCGGTAAGAAACTTCAGCATGCTTTTCATGAATGAACTCCCATATGTGTTGTGCTAACTACAGTGTCCCGCCGAAGCAGGGGTTTTGACAGAAACCCTCTGCAAGCCGGACAGCGCCCGCAGGGAGCTTCGGTTTTCAGGGAGATAGGTCATTGCGCCTAAGCCCAGATGGCCAGCCCCTTGAGCAGGGAGCGCAGGCCGGTAAATAAGAGTAAAACGATCACCATGCGGCGTACCGAGGCCGCCTTGAGCCGGGTCAGTAGCCGGGCACCGATCTTTGCGCCGAGCATCATCCCGACCACCGACGGCACAGCGATGATCGCCAGCACCGCGCCGCGATTCAGATAAACCCAGGCAGCAGACGAATCAACGAGAGAAAGAATGAAGCTGGAAGTCCCCGCTGAAACCTTGAGCGGCGCGCCCATGACCAGATTCAGCACGGGCACGTTCGCCCAACCGGCCCCCATACCGAACAGCCCGGCCAGGAAACCGATGCCGATGAACAGGAAAAGGCCAAGGAAGGTACGCTGTGCCTGCCAGTGCTGTTCCTGGCCACTGGCTGCATCGCGGAACACCCCCTGCATTTTCAGCGCGGCGGAAAGCGCATCCTGTACGGCGCTCTGGGGGCGGTCGCCGGTTTTGGCCAGACTCATGATCAGCACGATGCCCAGAATGGTGACCCCCAGCGCCGTTTGCACCAGCGAAGCAGACATCGCCAGTCCGACCAGGGCACCGACCACAGAACTGGTGGAGGCCAGCAGCGCTGCCGGGAGCGCCAGACGAAGATCGGCGAGGCCACAACGCAGCAGCGTCGGCCCGGCCGACAGGGCACTGGCCAGAGCGACGAGCAGACCGGCGGCACGCACAAAGTCCATGTGGAACGGAAAAAAACCGCTGACCACCGGCACGAAGAGCACCCCGCCCCCCACCCCGGCGGGAACCGAAACGATCCCGAGCAGAAAACAGACCACAAACAGCGCCAGCGGCCAGACCCACCAGGATTCCGCCGAAACGCCTGTTGCGGTCGCCGCTTCGGCAGGAGGTGCCAGAAACAGGAACGCAAGCAACAGCGTTAGCGCGAAAAACAGCGTGGAAGGGGGAAGGGGGAAGGGGGAAGGGTAAAACCGTCGGTGGGCATCGCTACTTGCGGTAACGATCAGCACTTTTTCATCCTTCGGAGCGGTCTGCGGCAAAAAACTCGGTTTCAATCGGAAACTCCCTGAGTCGGTGATTTCAGCTTGTCAAGCATGGCAAGCGCAAGCGGTGGAACGAGGCCAGGATCATCGTGGAGGATGATCTTGCCATCACGAACACGGAAAGCCGTATTGAGGAGGCCGGTGCGCAATTTATTGGGGTTCGTGTCGACTTCGACAAAACCTTCACCCCCGATTGCCGCCTTGAATTGCAGGCTTGCTGCCAGACCGACCGCTCCGGAAAGCCAGTGCGGACAAATCCAGACCGAGCTTCCGCGCAATTGCCCATCAAGCTGGAGGTTCCGGGTGATGCCTCCCCATTTGCCCACATCCGGCTGCAACACACTCACCCCGCCCGCACGGGCGATGGCGACAAAGCTTTCCAGGCCGCGCAGGTTTTCACCGGCGGCCAGACGCACCTTTCCGGCGCTTGCCGCAAGCTCTTTCCACTGGTCAGGCGAGGTATCGGCGCGCAAGGGCTCTTCGCACCAGAAAACCCCGGCAGCATCCTGCCGCTGTAGCCATTGCCGGGCCAGTTCGGGCGACCAGATCTGATTGGCATCGGTCATCAACAGCCCGCCCTCGGGTAGCGCAGCGAGTGCCTGCTCGAGATTCGCCCGGTCGATGGCCTCGCCAAAACCCATTTTGATCTTGAAACGACAATGCCCGAAAGCAGCTTCCTTGCGGATCGTATTGGCCACACCTTCCGGGCCGATGCCACTGGCGTAGACCAGTACCTCCGGTCTGGCTTGCGCCAGTTGCCAGAAAGGGGTGTCCAGACGCTTGCAGAACAAATCCCACGCCGCCTGATCGATCCCGGCGAAAATCTGCGCCATGGCACCGAAGTCACCGGTCTGCAAGGTCAGGCAGGCCAGCTTTTCTTCCAGAAGATCGATGATTTCCGCCGGGTGGCGGAAGGCCTGACCGACCAGCAAGGGCGCGATGTAATTTTCCGTCAGCACCGCCTTGTAGTTGGCACCACCCTGCGGGAAATTGGCCCAGATCTCGCCAAATCCTGACTGGCCGCTGGCATCGGTCAGTTTGACCAGCAGCCCCGGCCGGAAATCCATTTTGCCAAAGGCCCCGCGTACCGGAGAAGCAATCGGCGCGTGCAACACCATCGCCTCGACCCCTTCGATGCTCAGCTTCGGCCCTTTGATCCCGGCCAGGTTTTCCAGTACTGAAACAGATGATGCAGGGGAAGAGAAGGAATTCATAGACATTCCGATCAGATGGCAAACTCCATGTCCCAGGAGACGAAATCCGCACGATAAACGACCTTGGCCATATAGATCAGCACCTCTTCGCTATCGGTCAGGAATCGCCGGATTTCGGCAACCGGTGAATCTGGCGACATCTCCAGCCAAGAAGCGGCATCCGCCGTGGCACGACTGACCCTGACCCGCTGCCGACCGGAGGCAATCGGCGGTGGTTGCAGCTTTTTGAGCGCACAGATCACGGTCTCTTCCTCAAACAGTTTCTCCGGCAGCAACTGATAGAGGCGTTCGTCAAGATAGACATCCACCAGGGCGTAGGCTTTGCCTTCCAGGGAATGGAGACGCAACATGCGCCGATAGGCCGGAGCCGGATTGCCGAATTCGGGATAAAGATCCTCCGGGGGCAGTTCAAGCTTGTTATACAAGATCCGCGAACTGGTGCCGCGCGTCGATTCGATCAGATCATCCAGACTGGTGTTGAAGCGGATGCGTCCGCGATGTTCCGGCTTTTTGAGCAGGAGCGTACCAACCCCACGACCACGGCTGATCAGGCCGTCGGCTTCCAGCAAGGACATGGCCTGGCGCACGGTTACCGGCGACACGCCGAATTCCGCGACCAGTTGTTCGACCGTCGGCAACTTGTCGCCAATTTCGTAGTTTCCGTCAAAGCGACGGACAAGTACCTCGGCGAGTTGCACGTACAGCGGAATCGGCCCCTTGTTGAGCAAGCTGATCTTTTCAGTCATTCTTATTGCAATCGGCTTCTAAAAGTTATATAAACATAACTATAGCATGTTGATAGCATCCTGCTGTGATTTTTTCCGTCGTTTTTTAGCAGCCGTTCCATTCTTTTAACAGGGAGAGTGTCCATGAAATCAGTCCTAAGCAAGTTTTCTGTTTTGCCGTTGGTCGCGGCCTCCGTGGCGCTGCTGGGTGTCGCACCGGTTGCCCAGGCACAGTTGGTCAGCAAGCCAATCCGGCTGATGGTTGGGCAACCCGCCGGTGGTGGCACCGACGCCATCGCCCGGATCATCGCGCAAAAAATGTCGGAGGAAATCGGCCAGTCGATCGTCGTCGAAAATCGTCCTGGCGCAGGCGGCACCATCGCCAATCAGCTCACGGCCACGGCAACCCCTGACGGCTCGACCATCATGCTCGGCGAAATCAGCTGCCTTTCGATCAGCCCGACGCTCTACCCAAAATCGACGCAGCCCAGCGCATTTGAACCCATCGGCCTGGTCGCCTCCAATACCTTTGCGCTCGTCACGAGTCCCGGAACAAAAATCAAGTCGATCGCCGAACTGATCAGTCGCGCCAAGGAAAAGCCTGATACCGTGACCTATGGCACACCCGGCAACGGCACCCTCCAGCACCTTGCCGCCGAACTCTTCAAAACCTCGACCGGCGTCACCATGCAACACGTGCCGTACAAAGGTGGCGGACCAGCGACTCTTTCGGTGATGAGCGGCGAAACTGACGCTGCTTTCATTGGCATTCCGCCACTGATGGCACAGATCGCTGCAGGCAAACTCGTGCCGCTGGGCGTCGGTTCAGCCAAACGCACTACACAGCTACCCGACGTACCGACCTTCGCCGAAAGCGGCGTCAAGGGTTTCGAAGCGATCATCTGGTACGGCTTCGTCGCCCCGAAAGGAACGCCAAAGGACGTCATCAAACGCCTGCACGATGCTGCGAACAAGGCAGTCGCTGACCCGGAAGTCCAGAAAGGGCTGGCCAAGGTCGGTGTCGAGCCAATGCACTCCTCGCCCGAAGAATACGCTGCGCTGATCAAGAGCGAGAGCGAAAAGTGGGCCAAGGTCATCAAGTCCGCAAACATCAAGGTTGACTGACAAAGGGAAAAAAATGCGCGCGCCCAACATCCTCCTCATCACGTCGGATCAGCATCGGGGAGACTGCTTCGGCTTTGCCGGGCGGGGGGTGAAAACCCCCCACCTTGATCTCATGGCCGCCGAAGGAAGCCGATTTGCCACGGCGATCACGCCCAATCCGGTATGCCAGCCGGCGCGGGCGTCCATCCTGACCGGCAAACTGCCGCTGACGCACGGCGTTCGTGACAATGGCATCGACCTGCCGCCAGAAACAGCGGAGCAGGGGTTTGCCGGACAACTCAGCCGCGCAGGCTGGCAGACCGGCTTTATTGGCAAGGCGCACTTTTCCTCGCATCACACCTTCACCCCGACCGGCACGCCGGAATGCCGCCAGAGCATGAATCAGTACGGCCCGGACTGGTGTGGCCCGTACATGGGCTTTCAGCATGTGGAACTGGTCGTGGAAGGGCACAATCACTGGCTGCCGATGGCTCCCCCCTTCGGACAGCACTACGAGCGCTGGTATTACGGCGACGGGCGCGGCGAAAGCAAGAATCAGCGCTACAAAACCCCCCTGCCACCGGACAGTGGCGGAGCCTTGCAGACCTTCAATTCAGCGCTGCCGGTGGCCTGGCACAACTCGACCTGGGTGGGGGATCGCACCATCGATTTCCTGCGACGGCACAAGGACGACGACGCGCCCTTCTGCTTGTGGGCTTCGTTTCCCGATCCACACCACCCGTTTGACGCGCCGGAACCCTGGTGCCATCTGCACCGGCCGGAAGACGTCGATCTGCCACCGCATCGGGAGCGTGATTTCGAACGTCGTCCGTGGTGGCATCGTGCCGTCATCGAAGGCGTTCCCGGTCACGGCAACGCCGAAATCAACAAGATGCGCAACGGGCCGGTACAGAGCGAAGCCCAACTGCGCAAGGTCATCGCCAACTACTACGGCATGATTTCGCTCATCGACCATCAGATCGGACGAATCGACAGCGCCCTGCACGAACTGGGCCTCGCCGAAAACACCCTCGTCATCTTCACCGCCGACCACGGCGAATGGCTGGGCGACCACGGACTGCTGCTCAAGGGGCCGATGCTTTACGACGGACTCCTGCGTGTCGGCATGATCGCCAAGGGACCGGGCATCCCCGCCGGAAACCTGGTCACGCAACCGGTCTCCACGCTGGATCTGGCACCGACCTTCTTCGATTACGCCGGACTGGCAAGCGATGGCCTGCATGGACAATCCCTGCGCACCCTGTTCGAGGGCGGCAAGGAAATCCGGGACTACGCCTATAACGAATGGGATGTCGGTGCCGAACGCTGTGGTGTGCCCCTGCTCCTGCGCACGGTGCGCGATGAGCGCTATCGCCTGACCCTGGAGCTCGAATCCGGCGCAGGCGAACTCTACGATTTCGCCACCGACCCCTTTGAATGCGTCAATCTTTTTGAACACAAGGATTATGCTGAAGTAAGAGACCGTCTGACGGGCTATATCCACGCCCGCCCGGATGATGCCTTGCCGGAACCCTTGCCGGTTTCCGGTCTGGCCTGAGAGGATTTCCCCATGAAAATCACCGTGTTTGGCGCTGGCGCGATCGGCGGGCATCTGGCAGCGCGTTTCGGCCAGCTTGCAGAAAATCAGGTCAGCGTCGTCGACAAGGGCGAACAGCTCGCAAGGATCCGTGCGAACGGCATCGAACTCTGTGTCGGCGATGTGCGTTACCACGCCAAAGTCAATGCTGTCGACAGCGTCGATGCCCTGGATGTGCAAGACCTGGCGATCGTGGCGCTCAAATCCCACTTTCTGCCGGGCGCGGCGGCGGAATTGCAAAAGCTCTGCGCCCGCGCCGCGACCATCGTTTTTGCCGGCAACGGCATTCCCTGGTGGTATGGCTATGGCAACGACAGAAAAGACGCTGCCCTGGCGGCTGCGCTTGATCCGGCGAGACTCCGGGAGCGCGTTGAAGGCAGAAAAATCGTCGGATGCGTGATTTACTCGCCCAATGCCGTCATCGCGCCCGGCGTGGTGCGTTGCGCTTCCGAAAAGAGCCGCTTTCTGCTGGGGCCGGCCTTTCCCGACGCCGCCCCCGCCTGCGCTTCTGCCGCCGAGGCCTTTGTTGCCGCGAGGATGAGCGTCGAGCAAAAGACCGACCTTCGCCCGGAAATATGGAAAAAGCTCCTGCTGAACGCTTCACTCAGCCCGGTCGCCACCCTGGTGATGGGCGGCAACCATGACGTGGTCGGTGACGAAAACCTGCGGCAGCTCTGCGTGCACATCCTGCGCGAACTCCTTGCCACGGCAAAGGCTGATGGCATTGACCTCACGGCCGACGAGCACCTCTTCGACGCCGACCGCCTGCCACCACACAAGCCGTCGATGCTGCAAGACCTCGAAGCGGGGCGTCCGCTTGAAATCGACAGCATCCTCCAGGCAGTGCAAGGGATTGCCCGAGCGGCCGGGGTCGAGACACCAACACTTGATACGGTCACCTCGCTCGTCACCGCCCGTGACCGGCTACGGAGGAAATGATGTTCCAGATCAAAGGCCCCAAGGATTTCTGGACGGGCGTGCTGTTTTTCGGTGTCGGCGCTGCTGCCTTCCTGATCGCGCGCACCTACTCGTTCGGTACGGCAAGCCGCATGGGAGCCGGGTATTTCCCGGCCGTACTTTCGGCGCTCCTGATGTTTTTCGGCGTACTCCTGCTGTTGCGCGGCCTGAGAAGACAGGGCACCCCCTTCGGAAGTTTTGCCTGGAAACCTTTGCTGATCGTTTGCGCTTCGACCGTTGCCTTTGCACTGCTTCTGTTTGCGGCAGGACTGGTCATTTCCCTGATCATCCTGATTCTGGGCTGCGCCTCGGCCAGCCAGAAATTCCATTTCGACCGAACCAATCTGCTCATCACCGTCGGCCTGACGCTCTTCTGCGTCCTCGTGTTCGTCAAGGGCCTGGGTTTGCCCCTGCCGATCTGGGGTTACTGGTTCGGCGGATAAAGGAAAGAAAAAATGGAAACCGGTCTTTTTGCCAATCTTTGGTTTGGTCTGCAAACCGCAGGCACCCTCTATAACCTGTTCTACTGTTTCATCGGCGCGCTGCTCGGCACGATGATCGGCGTTCTGCCGGGGCTGGGGCCGGTCGCCACCATCGCCATGCTGCTGCCGATCACCTTCGGCCTGCCGCCGGTCTCGGCGC
>CAYMYD010000043.1:0-13472 GCA_964394535.1 uncultured Propionivibrio sp.
ACAAGCGACGTTCGAGGTCTTCGTACTGCATGCGATCGACGCGACACTCGAACACCGATTTCTGCACGCGCTGCCCGACACCTTCGCACACCTTGGCCACCCGCCGCAGCCGTCTGCGGCCTTCGCGGGTTTCGGTATTCACGTCGTAACAAACAATGATCAACATGCTCATTTCAGGAAGAAGGGTACATAAACCGGCGCATCGCCGCGAATTGTCCGCGCCAGCAGGCGGGCCTGAATATGCGGCAATAGACCGATGGCCACGGGTTCCTTGAGCAGGGGATGGGTCAGGGTTTCCTGCTTGCGCTCCTGCCAGGCGACAAGGACGGTTTTCCGGGAATCATTTTCCAGCAGCACAGCGCCGCCTTCGCGTTCGGCAAAGTCCCGCCGGGCAAGCTGTTGTCGATTGATGAGCGTCAAGGCAAGACGATCTGCGACAAAACGGAACTCTTCCATCAAATCAAGCGCCAGCGCTGCACGACCGGGGCGCAGGGCGTGCAGAAAACCGATTTGCGGGTCCAGTCCCACTGCTTCCAGCGCCGAACGCACATCGTTCATGAGTAGGGTGTAGAGTAAGGAAAGCAGTGCGTTCATCCGGTCACGGGGTGGCCGACGACTGCGCCCGTCCATGCTGAAATCTACCCGAGCTTCCGAACGAACAAGCCGATGCAGGGCAGCAAAATACTGACGGGCGGCCTCCCCTTCCACGCCGCGCACGACATCGAGTGATCCGGCCTCCGGCAAGGCGCGTAATGCCGCGTTCAAATCCTGTGCGGCACGGGTGAGCAGCGCGGCATCGTTTTCATCCCGGCTCTCCCGTGCGCCACGCAGCAGCAACTGCCGATAATTGCGGATTTTCCCGGCAACGCAGTTGCGGGCGATTGCCAGCGCAAAGGCTGCTTCGTCGGCACGTCGATGCTGCGCCTGACGCAGGAGGACATTGCCGGAAACCGGGCCTTCGAGCCGCGCTTTGAAACGACCATTTTCATCCAGCAGCACCAGAGAAATGCCATCCTCGGCCAGACGGTGCATCAGGGGAAGCGAAATATTGATATGACCAAAACAGACGACGCTGCCCAGATGATGCAGCGGAACACGAAGCTTGGTTTCATGGCCGATCTCAAGCCGCAGGGTATCGTTTTCGAGATGGAGATAGCTTTCCTGCAGCGTGACGTAGAGGGTGTTAAGCAGTTGCATCAGTCATCCTCGGCGTAAAAAAGCTGCTCGATGAGCGCCTGTTGCCGCCCATCCTGACGCAATGCCTCCGGTTGACACAAGTCAATCAGCGAGCAGGCGCGGCAACGCACGTCAGAACGTGGCGGCGGCAGGATGCCGGAGGCGAGCATGGCGCGCACGGCGACCACGCTTTCTTCAACCTGCGTGCGTAAATCCGCAGTAATGCTCACCAATCGCCGCCGCCGTGAGGTGGCGTAAAACAAGGCCCCTTCCGGAACCGGGCGGGCAGACATTTCTTCAAGGCACATCGCCTGCGCCGCCAGTTGTATGTCGTCACAGCGGGCAATCTCCGGATGCTTGTGGCGCGAGCCATGCTTGTATTCGACCGGATAAGGCGTGCCATCGGTGAGGTATTCGACAACATCGGCCTTGCCGACCAGCCCCAGACGGTCACAAAACAGCGGCAGGGCGCGCTCAACCCGCAAACCATCACGAATTTCAAAGCCGGGATCATCAACACGCTGGTGCAGGGCCTGACCGCGCTGGGTGTAGATATTTTCCGCGAACCCCTGCTCCAGATGAATCAGACCGCACTGGCGCGGACAGTAGCACCAGTGCTGGAGGGCGGAGAGAGGAAGCGGGTCGGGAGCGGTATTCATGGTGTTTGCGCTAGAATTCATTTCGTGATCCCTGCTACAAGCCTTTTCCGGAGAATTGCCATGCCCCTGACACCGTTTGAAAACATCAAGACCATGGCGCTTCAATTGCCAATGGCCGACCGTACACGTCTGGTGGAAACCTTGCTGGCGAGCCTGTCGGAAGAAGACGAAATCCTCGCCGAATGGGTTGAGGAGGCGGAAAGAAGATGGGATGCATATGAGCGTGGTGAGATGGTCGCGGTTGATTTTGATGAGTCAATGGCACGTGCACGTGCCAAACTTACCCACTGTTACACGGCATGAAAACCATCTTTCTCAAGGCTGCACAGCTTGAGTTTGACAAGGCCGTCGATTACTACGCCGAACACGCCAGCACAAAGCTGGCCGAGGCTTTTATCGACGCAGTACAAGCGGCCCGTCAGCGTCTCACCGAATATCCTGATAGCGGAGCGCCTGTTTCCAGGAATGTACGTGTTTTGCATTTGCAGCGGTTCCCTTACTCAGTCGTCTACCGCCTTGGTCAGGATGCAATCATCCTGCTTGCCATCGCCCATCAACGCCGCCGCCCGCTTTACTGGCACGGGCGGCGTTGATTTGGCCGGTCAGATTCGTTTGATGAGCCTTACTCCGGCTGGCAAAGCGGCCTCATCGACGCTGATCTCGTAATCGGCAAAACTGCGCGCGACGTCGACCCCGGCTTTGCGCTGCACCCGAACCCGCTCGAAAAGCGCATGGGCATGGGCGTTGCCCAGCTCGGAATCGTGCTTGAAAACGTAGAGTCCGCGTGTTGCCATTTCCCCACGGGCGGCAGAGCGATCATGCTCGAACATCTGCTCCAGCGCCTGCCAGAGGAGTTCCAGATCGTCTTCACCAAAGCCGGTCTGTTTGGCGAGAAAAGCGGAAACAAAACCGTGCGCAATATAAATGCCGTAAGGAACGGTGTGCTTGCGGCCCATCGTGCGGTTGTCGCCCTGCTGTTTTTCGGCTTCGGCTTCGGTGGCAACGGCCATGCGGGTGATCGAGTGTTCCTGCGCAATGATCGGGTCGACGGAACGAGCAAAGGTCAGTTGCACCGGGCCGCGCACCTGACCGCAATTGACCCCGGTGGACATCACCGCGCCAAAGGTGCGGACATCATAGAAGTTGGCGCACATCCATTGCCGGGCCTTGTCGACCGTATCGCCGCTGCCTTTGCGCTTTTTGTCGCCTTTGAGTTCTTCTTCTGCGCCGATGGCGACATAGGCTTTTTCATGCGTCTGGTTGAGGATGGCCTTTTCCTTGACGTAGATGTCAAAAGGCGGCGTTTCGGCCTTGGCGAGTGCGATGAAGTTGCGCACCTTGCGCTTGAGCGAAACATCGCTCACCAGTCCGTGCCCGGTTTCAGCGTCAAGGCGTGGCAGATTGCCGGCGTCCGGGTCGCCATTGGGGTTGCCGTCGCGGACATCAAAAACAAGTACAAAGTCGTATCGGGAAGAAAGGCTCATTTGGGTTCTCCTTCTTGAGATGGGGCTGATTCGGGTTTCTTGGTAAAAAAGTATTGGCGCTGGTGGTAGTAACCAATGGCAAAGCGGCCTTGTTCCTGCAGGCTGAGGTGTTTGGGAAAATCGGAAAGCGCCGACATGATTTCACCGATTTCCTGCTCGAAAAAGACAACACGTTTCTTGTCCAGCTTGGAAAGATGATGATTTTTAAGACGTAGCAGCGTGGTAAAAACTGCGACCGGCGTACTGGATGCAGCGCCGTAATAGCGGTCCCGAATGGTTGCGCCGGGATTGATGGCTTCCTCCTGAATTTTTTCCAAGGTAGCGAATAGCCGTCCAAGTCGATAGGACGGACTATCGTTTTGTGTATCGCGCATGGGTTTAAGCTCCTTTTCATGGGTGTGTTGAAGTCGTTTGAGGCAGGCTTTGATGATGGCGGCACGCAGATAAATGACGTTCTGCTCGGCGCGGCAACGCATTACGGCAGCATTGAGCCAACTGGCCGGAAAGGGGCTGCCAGCAAGAATCGCCTGCATGATGTTGCCGCCCAGATTGGGCGGGATGTTATCGGCCTTGCGCTGGACAGCGCAGGCGCTCAGAAGGCGAAAAAGGCTTGGGTATTCCGGCTCATTCGGGCCGTGCACCATTTTCAGATCGGCAAACCAAGCCTGATAACGCCGGGCGATTTCATGCAAGGGCGCAGCGTACCAGAAGCGCACGGCAAGCCGGGCGGCATTGGGGGCAAGGCCCAGCACATAAAAGCGGTTTTCACCGCGCTCGCCACTGAATTTTCCGCCATGAACAGATTCCAGCAGCGCCCGCACCTGTTCCGTTCTGGCGTCGGGGTCGTCCAGTTCGCCAAAGATGGCGGCAAAACCGCTTTCTGCCTCGGCATCTTCCTTCTGCGCCCAGAAAACCGTTGAGGCATCGCCCACCTGAATACGCTGGCGCGAATTCCTGTCGAGCAGGTGGTTAAGCGCCGTGGTATAGGCGAAGGCGGCGGCAGGGCTGATCGGGGCGTTGTCCCCTTGCGTCTTGTTGAAGGAAGTGAAGGCATCCAGATTGAAAGACACCAGCGAAGCGCCGGAGCTTTGCGCGCCCCAGACGCCCTTGATTGCGGTGTGCAGGCGCTCAACGCTCGTCGGCAGCCCCGTGACCAGGCAGGTGGCATGGTCATCGGCGATGCTCTCTGCCTGAAGGCAGGCGCTGATCACAGCGGGGCGCTGGCAGATGAGATCACTATCGCCCGCCAGACGGAAACTCAGTATCGGGTTCTTTTCTGCAATCTCCGGCCAATCGGCTTCCTGAGCGAGCGCTTCCGGGCCGTGCTGCGTATAAAAGGCTTCGATCGCCTGAATACCCACGTCCTGACGCGCACTTTCCGGCAATTTTGCGATGCGCTGGCGAAAGGCTTGATGCTGCTCTGCAACCCGCTCCGGCTTGCCGCGTGCACCAACGCCCAGAACGTACTCGGCGGTATCACACAGCAGGTTGGCGGCAACGTTGCAGGCGCGTTTTATGCTATGAGGTGCCAAATAGCGCTGCGCCACTTTCTTTTTGCCTTCCGTGCGCCGGGTATCCTTGATTCCCAAGGGACGGCCATCGGCAGCCAGTTCGATGAGGAAGGGAATCTCCCGTTCTTCCAGCCCGAAAGCCGGCAGACGGCGGGCAGGGTCAGGGTCAGGGTCAGCGGCCTTACGCTGGTAGTAATCGTAAAGTGCTTGCAGAATCATCCCCTCACCTCGACTTCGGCAAGATCAATCACGCCTTCGCGCATCTGTGCGCGGAAGAACTGCGGCTGTGGATCATTGGGGTTTGTGAAATCCATGTCGTAGAGCATCCAGCCGAGATCACGGGTGTCTGCGAGGGGCGGCGGCTCACCGGACAGGTCGGTGATCAGGCGGAAACGGGCAGCAAACTCGCGGCAACCCAAGTAGGGCTGATTCACGCACTGGCCTTTTTCGGCGCGGCGCAGAAACATCTCCCGGTATTTGGCCGGATTTTCCAGCGCATCGCCATGCACAGGGAGCAACTCGGCGTGGAGACGGTAAGCCACGTCACGCAAAAACAATCCGGCCCGTTGCTGGCGCTCATCCTCGATATAGAGCGCAAGATTGCCGCTACCGGCATTCATCGCTGTTTGCGCATTACGTAGCGAAGCTTTGGCAGCGACTTCGTTACGGCGGATGCTGATCCAGCGGATGGGGTGCAAAACCTCGATCTTCTGTATTCGCCAGCGGACTTCGGGCTTCCAGAAAATGGCCTCGAACACCGAACGGGCCGCAGAGGGGGTCATGGCGTCATACGAAACCCGCTCAACCTTCATTTCCGGGCGGGTAAAGCAGGCCATCGCGCCAGATACTTCGAGACAAAACTCTTTTTTCATGATGCCTCCTTGCTTTGATTCCTGAATCTTATTCGCCGTGAGGCTCAAAAAACGAGCCTCCCCGGATCGCCCGGCGCACCATCAACATTGACGCCCAGCGTAGGGTCGTAGAGCAGATCACCGTTCTGCGCATAAAGCCCCGGCAAATCTCCCGGCAAAGCAAGTACGTCCCCCTGCGCAATCAGACGTTCCAGATCGTGCCGGTAGATGCTCACCCCGTAGCCTTGCAATTGCCGCAGCAACCAGCGTTCCGGGCCTTTCTGCTTCAGCATGCTGAGCAGCTTGTCAAAACTTCCATCGTTTTCATGCGCCTGGTAGCGGACAAAGACCGTCGCGCCGTCGGCTTCATCAATCAGACGGAAATTTTCAGCGGCGCTACGAAAGCCGACATGGAGGCTTTCGTCTTTCACGCGCAAGAGATCGCAGATACCCTTGGTGTCGAGCTTTGCGTCAGTGTAGAGCTTGTGGAAGAACTCGGGGAAACATTCAACGCCCATCGGGTCAGCCCCTTGCGGCAAGCCACGCCAGAGTGTGGTCGTCGCCTGCGCTGCCTGCCGCAACAGGCCCGATGGCGCATCATGCGGCGGGATAAAAACGTGGACATCGCCGTATTCCAGCAAGCCCTCACGATTACAGCGCCCGGCTGCCTGAGCGATGGAATCCAGTCCGGCCAAGGCGCGATAAACCACCGGGAAATCAATATCCACCCCGGCTTCGACCAGTTGCGTGCTGACAACCCGGATGGGGGCGGTCGATTCCCCACGCCACCGGGCCAGTAGCGCCGCCTTGATCGCCGCGATGGTGTCACGCCGATGCTTGGCGCACATCAGCCCGGAGAGATGCCAAAGCCCTTCGGAATTTTCCTTTTTAAGCGCCGTGTAGAGCTCGCGGGCATCCCTGCGCCGCCCGACAATCGCCAACACCGCTTCATGAGCGGCAATCTCCGGGGCGAGTGTCTCCCAGCTTTGTCGCTGCGTGAAATCAGCAGGCAGATGAAAACGTACCCGCTTGAGCGCCGCATAGAGATGCGACACATCACCCATGATTTCCCGGCTTTCATTGGCGGCAAAGCCGCGCAAGGCGCTGGATTTGTCGAAACGCTCGTGCGTGATGAGCGCCGGCTGCGTCGCCGTGCACAGCACCAGCGTCACACCGTAATCCTGCACCAGAAGGCGCAGCACATCGATGACCGGCTGCAGGTAGTCGACCGGCAAGAGCTGCGCTTCATCCAGAATGATGACGCTGCCAACGAGGTTATGCAGCTTGCGGCAGCGCGAGGTGCGTCGGGCGAACAGGCTTTCGAGCAACTGCACGTTGGTGGTGACAATAAGCGGTGCTGCCCAGTTTTCGCAGGCAAGCCGCGAGCTTTGGGTTTCCTGCTGCTCATCCACTTCGATATTGCTGTGATGTTCGACGACGTTTTCCTCACCAAAAATCTCGCGGAAAATGGCCGCTGTCTGTTCGATGATGCTGGTGTAAGGAATCGCGTAGATGACGCGCCGCTTCTTGTGCAGGCGGGCATGGCGCAGGGCGAAGGCCAGACTGGAGAGGGTTTTCCCGCCGCCGGTCGGCACGGTCAGGGTAAAAATGCCGGGGGGCAATTCGGCCTTGTCGAGACAGTTTTGCAGCACCTCGGCGCGTTTTTTGTTCACCGCCGTGTCATCAGCCAGTTTGCTGATTTTTTCCAGTCGCTGGGCGAGGCGGCTTTCCATTTCGGCAAGCGACATTAATTTCTCGCGCGCCTCCGTCTTTTCCGGCGACATAAATGCCTCCGTATTCAGAAAATCGGCATCCACCAGGCAGGAAAAAAGCATCCGCACCCAGAGCGCGAAACGGCCAGGAATGTCACCCGGCTTTTCCGCCCGGATCGCCTGCATATCAGGCAGTGGCCAATCCGGCTTCAGAAAATCTGGCGGAATATCAGCGCGCAAGGCGTCGGCCAGTTCATTTTTGGCATCCTGCTGGCCCAGACGCACTTCCAGACCGCCAAACCAGTCATCCAGCCCCGCGTGATGGCCGGCGATCAAATAAGCGAGGACTCTGGCGCGTAACGGGCCAAATTTCGGATCAATTGCCGGGAAGTATTCCTGCGCCCACAGCGCACCCGCCGCAGAATGGGTTTTTTCCTTACCCTGAACGCGGCCTTCAATATGCGCGTTAGGATCATTGCATTGCAAGATGTAGCGCTGAAAGCCTTCACGAAACTTCCCGAGATCATGCCAGCCCCCCGCCCAACAGGCCCAGCCTGATGCGCTGAATGCCGCTGCAAATTCCGCAGCAAGGCGGGAAACAGTAAAGGAATGCGTGTCCAGCGGGTGAATAAGCAGTTGCCCCTGATCGACGCGAATGTGGGCAATTGGCGGGTGCGGTTGCATTGATTGGCCTCATTTACAAGCGAATCGGTAGGATATGAAGCTTGTCGCCGAAGTTTTCGTCATTCGCTCAAACCACCACTCAAGCTCTCAATCACAGCCAAGGCATTGGCATTTGTTTGTTCGAGAATCCGGCCAGGCGGGAGACGGGTGAGATCGGCCAGTGTTGCAGCAATGAGCGGTAACTGATCGGGCGAGTTCCGTTGCCCTTGCCGCCAGACCGGCGACATGTCCGGGGCGTCGGTTTCCAGGACGATGGATTCCAGCGGCAACTCGGTGGCCAGTTGCCGGATGCGCGTGGCGCGGGGCCAGGTCATGGCCCCGCCGAAACCGAGCTTGAAGCCGAGATCAATGAAGGCCTGCGCCTGCTGGCGGCTACCGTTGAAGGCGTGGGCGATGCCACGCCGGACCTTGCTGTGGCGCAGGCATTTAAGCACCTGAACGACGGCACGCCGCACATGCAGCAGTACCGGCAGATTGAATTCGGCGGCAATCTGCAGTTGTTCGATAAAAAACTGCTCCTGGCGTGACGCATCGTGACCGGGAACGAAAAAATCCAGGCCGATCTCGCCGACAGCGACCGGCGGGTGTTCGCCGGAAATTTCATCTCGCAGCCACTGGCGCAGGGTGTAAAGATCGTCCTCGCGGGCCGCCCCGACATAAAGCGGGTGAATGCCATAGGCCGGATGGCAGCCCGGATAGCGCTGGCAACAGGCGCGCACCGCAGGAAAACCGGACACCTCAACCGACGGCAGAATCAGTGTTGTGACCCCGGCTTCCCGCGCTGCAGCCACCACGGCATCCCGATCCGTGTCGAATTCACGGGCATCGAGATGGCAGTGGGTGTCGATCATCGGCGAGCAGGCTGAGAAATCACAGTTTTACGCTCACTTCGGGCTGGCGTCCGGCGACAAGGTCGGCAAGAACCTGTCCGGAACCGCAGGCCATTGTCCAGCCAAGCGTACCGTGACCGGTGTTGACGTAGAGATTGGGAATCTTCGAGCGGCCGATGCACGGCACGTTGGAGGGGGTTGTCGGACGCAGCCCGCACCAGTATTCCGGCTCACCCGCCGGTTTGAGTTGCGGGAAAAGCTCCAGCGTGCGGCGCAGCAGCATCTGGCAGCGAACCGTGTTGAGCTCGGTGTTGTAGCCGTTGAATTCGGCGGTTCCGGCAACCCGCAGGCGCTGGCCGAGGCGGGAAAAAACGATGCGGTGGCTGTCGTCGGTCATGGCGACGGTCGGTGCGATGCTGTCTTCCGACAGCGGAATCGTTGCCGAATAGCCCTTGGCCGGATAAACCGGCAGAGGGATGCCGAGCGGTCGCAGCAGCAGCGGGCTGTAACTGCCGCAGGCAACGACATAAGCGTCGGCCTGGAGTAGTTCCGCCCCGGTAGCGGAGCGCACGCGCACCCCGTCGATACCGGCCGCGCCTTTTTCCAGCCGTTCGATGCTGGTTTCGTAACGGAAAACCACGCCAGCGGCCGCACACAGCGCCGCCAGCTTGTAGGTGAAGACGTGGGCATCGCCGGATTCGTCCAGCGCCGTAAAATCTCCGCCGACCAGCAGCGGGCGGGCCGCCTGCAGAGCCGGTTCGATGGCAACACAGCGATCAGCGTCAACCGGCTGGCGGTCGCAACCGAATTCGCACATCAGCCGGGCGGCCTTGATGGCGGCGGCGAATTCCTTCTCGTGGGTGTAGACGTGCAGGATGCCGCGTTCCAGGTGCTCGTAGTCGATACCCGTCGCCTGGCGCAGTTCGCCGAGTTTTTTCCGGCTATAGAGTGCCAGGGTGACGATGTCACGGATATTTTCATGCGCACGCGCCGTGGTGCATTCGCGCAGGAAGCGCCAGCTCCAGTCGAACAGCGCGGCATCAGGGCGCAGGCGAAAGAGCAGCGGCGCGTCTTCCTGTCCCATCCAGCGCAGGGCACGCAATGGCGTCTGCGGTGCGGCCCAGGGTTCGGCGTGTGAAACGGAAATCTGGCCGCCATTGGCGAAGCTGGTTTCCAGCCCGGCCCCCGGCTGGCGATCAACGACGGTCACATCGAATCCGGCTTGCGACAGATACCAGGCACTGCTGACGCCGATCAGTCCGGCGCCGAGAATCAAAACTTTCAAAACGACTACTCCTGCTCCCTGGCGATGCGGGCCACATCGGACAGGCGACGCAAATGGCGCATCAGCCGCGCCAGATGCTGACGGTCGGCAACACGAACGAGGAAACGCAGCACGGCGGTCATGCCCGGATTATTGCCGTCCATACTGACTTCACCGATATCAATGCCGGTCTGGGCAATTTCTGTCGCCACCCGACCCAGTGCGCCGCGCGTTTCGCGCACGGTCACGCGGATGCGCACGTCGAACAACTGCCCCGGCTCCGGCTGCCAGTCAACGTGAATCCAGTTATTCGGCTCGGTGCTGTTTGTTTTGCGCACGAAAGAACAACTATGCGCATGAATCTGCAAGCCCTGCCCCTCGCGCAAAAGCCCGATGATCGGGTCGCCGGGAATCGGGCAACAGCAGGTCGCCAGTTGAATGGCCATGCCTTCGGTACCACGGATGACCACCGGCACCGGCTCGGGATGCTCGCTCTGCTCGACCTCCTCGTGCGCTGCCAGACGACGGGCCAGCGCCGCCGCCAGCGTACGCCCCAGGCCGATATCGGCATAGAGTTCGCGCCAAGATTTCTTGCCGGAATCGCGCAACAACCGATCCCATACCGGCGTGGGAATTTCGGCCGGGGTGACGCCCAGAGTACGCAGCTCCTGATGCAGCATGTTTTCGCCGAGCAGGCTGGCCCCGTCGATCTGCTGCGCCTTGAGGAACTGCCGGATCTTGCTGCGTGCCCGACTGGTCTTGACGTACTCCAGCCAGGCCGGGTTGGGATTGGCGTGCGGGGCGGTAATGATTTCGACCTGGTTGCCGTTGGACAACTCGGCCGATAGCGGAATGAGTTCGTGGTCGATATGCGCCGCAACGCAGCGGTGGCCGATGTCGGTATGCACCGCATAGGCGAAGTCGATGACCGTTGCGCCACGCGGCAGCGCCAGAATCCGGCCCTTGGGGGTGAATACATAGACTTCGTCGGGGAACAGATCGACCTTGACATGCTCAAGGAATTCGGAAGAATCGCCAGTCGAACTCTGCAACTCCAGCAAGGACTGCAACCACGTCTGCGTCTTGGCCTGGAGTTCGGCGCTGCTTTCCTCGCTATCCTTGTAGAGCCAGTGCGAGGCGATCCCCTCTTCGGCCACATGGTGCATGGCCTGGGTACGAATCTGGATTTCGACCGGCGTTCCGTAGGGGCCGATCAGCGTGGTGTGCAGTGACTGGTAGCCATTGACCTTGGGAATGGCAATGTAATCCTTGAATTTCCCCGGCACCGGCTTGTACAGCGCGTGCAGCACGCCGAGCGCCCGATAGCAGGTGGAGACGTCGGAAACAACCACACGAAAACCATAGATATCCAGCACCTGCGAGAAGCTGAGCTGCTTGTCGACCATCTTGTTGTAGATCGAATAAATGCTTTTCTCGCGCCCAAACACTCCGGCCTCGATGTTGGCCGCCTTCAGCTTGTTGCGGATACCTTCGAGAATCCGTGACAGCAGCTCACGACGGTTGCCACGCACCGCCTTGATCGCCCGGCTGAGTACCTGGAAACGTGTCGGGTGAATATGCTGAAAGGAAATGTCCTGCAATTGCCGGGCAATGTTGTTGAGGCCCAGGCGCGCGGCAATCGGCGCGTAGATTTCCAGCGTCTCGCGGGCGATCCGGCGACGCTTGTCCGGTCGCACGGCGGCCATGGTTTGCAGGTTGTGCAGACGGTCGGCCAGTTTGATCAGCACGACGCGCACATCGCGCGCCATGGCCATCAGCATCTTGCGGAAGTTTTCGGCCTGCACATCCTGATAGGACTGGAACTCAAGCCGTTCGAGCTTCGAGACCCCATCGACCAGTTCGGCGACGGTGCGGCCATAACGGGTAGCAATTTCTGCCTTGGAAACCTCGGTATCCTCCATGACATCATGGAGCAGTGCGGCGATGATGACCTGCGCATCCATCCGCCATTCGGCCAGCGAACCGGCAACGGCCAGCGGATGGGTCACATAAGGTTCGCCGGAAAGGCGCTGCTGCCCCTGATGGGCAGCTTCACTGAAGCGGTAAGCCTCGATGATCTGTGCGATCTCGGCAGGTTCGAGATAGCTCAGCGTATCGACGAAGACCTGATAGGCCGGATCGTCGTTCTGATAGACAGCGGGATCTTGCGGAGCGGGCGTGGTCGTGATGTCCGGGGCAGAATCAGTCGCCGTGGCATCGGAGTCCATGATGGGTCACCACGCCGCCAGCGTCAGGACTGGCCCCGGTTGAGCATCTCCAGGCCATAGAGGCCTTGTGCCAGCTCACGCAGGGCGAGCACCGTCGGTTTGTCGCGGTCGATCTCGACCATCGGCGTCGCTCCGGCGGTAATCTGGCGGGCGCGATAAGTCGCCGCCAGGGTCATCTGGAAACGGTTGGGAATATTCTGGATGCAATCGTCAACGGTTACTCGTGCCATGGGGATTCCTGATTCAAAGAAGCGACGCGAACAATGCCGAATGGCGGCGACGCTGGGTTTCATACCGGAGCCGCGAAGCGCTGATGACCGACTTGAGGTTCTCCAGTGCCTGCTGCAAATCGTCGTTGATAATAACATAGTTGAACTCGTCCACATGCCGCATCTCGTCACGCGCTGCTGCCAGACGGCGGGCGATGATTTCGGCGGAGTCGGTACCGCGACCCGACAGACGATTCTGCAACACGCTCAGGGAGGGCGGCAGAATGAAAATTCCGATGGCTTCCGGAAACACCTTGCGCACCTGCTGCGCTCCCTGCCAGTCGATTTCCAGCAGCACATCGCGCCCGTTTTCCATCTGCGCCGCGATCCAGCGCTTCGATGTGCCGTAGTAATTGCCATGCACCGCGGCCCATTCGAGGAATTCACCCTGATCAATGCGCGTCAAAAAATCCGGCACATTGACGAAATGGTATTCACGGCCATTCTGCTCGCCTGGCCGGGGGGGGCGGGTCGTCGCCGAAATCGACAGGCAGATGTCCGGATCGCTTTCCAGCAACAGTCGTACCAGCGTCGTTTTACCAGCCCCGGACGGTGCCGCCACGATATAAAGATGGCCGCTCATGCGGAAGATTCCCGAGTTTTTGAACAGGTTGTCATTTTACCTGCCACAGCGCCGTCCTGACAGTTCACGAGAAATTCGTGCAACGCAAGTCGCCGGGAATGGTGTAATATCCGCCTCCGTAAGTTTTCGTCTCCTCTTTCGAGATAAGCGGGCGTCGTATAATGGTAATACCCAAGCTTCCCAAGCTTGTGCCGTGGGTTCGATTCCCATCGCCCGCTCCA
>CAYMYD010000044.1:0-1878 GCA_964394535.1 uncultured Propionivibrio sp.
CTGATCGCCAAGGGCATCCTTAGCGAGGATCAGCTGCGCATTGCCCTGCTGGAGCAGATGAAGTCCAACCGGCCGATCGGCAAACTGCTGGTTTCTCTCGGATTCGTTTCGGAAGCGACTTTGCGCGACGCACTGTCCGAGAGCCTGGGCAAGCAGAGTGTCGACCTGTCCAACGCCATCATCGACCCTTCGGCGCTGAAGCTGGTGCCGCGCGAACTGGCCAAGCGGCACCACCTGCTGCCGCTTGATTACGATGCCGAGCACCGGCGGCTGACCATTGCCATTGCGGATATCAACGACATCGTCGCGCTCGACCGGATCCGCGCCCTGTCGACCGAGGGGATGGAGATCGACACCCTGCTTGCCGGGGAAACCGAGATCGGTCGGGCCATCGACCAGGCTTACGGTTACGAACTGTCGATCGACGGCATCCTGCACGAAATCGAAACCGGCGAAATCGATTTCCGCGACCTGCAATCGTCTGCCGACGAATACAGCCAGCCGGTCGTGCGGCTGATCGATTCGATTCTTACCGATGCGGTCAAACGCGAGGCTTCCGACATCCACTTCGAACCGGAAACCGGCTTCCTGCGCATTCGTTACCGCATCGACGGCATGCTGCGGCAGGTGCGTTCGCTGCACCAGTCCTACTGGCCGGCCATGGCGGTGCGCATCAAGGTGATGAGCGGAATGAACATCGCCGAAACGCGTGCCCCGCAGGACGGGCGTATCAGCCTCAACATGCGCGGACGCCAGATCGACTTCCGCGTTT
Organism: uncultured Propionivibrio sp.; assembly: GCA_964394535.1. GTDB lineage: Bacteria > Pseudomonadota > Gammaproteobacteria > Burkholderiales > Rhodocyclaceae > Propionivibrio. The sequence goes on from CAYMYD010000044.1 coordinate 773, forward strand.
CCGCCCAGCCGACGATCCACGGCGAAAACATCGTGCTGCGTATTCTCGACCGGCAGAAGGGGCTGGTGCCGCTGGAGGGGCTGGGCCTTACCGAGAAGCAGCTCGACCAGCTTAAGCTGATGATTGCCCGGCCGGAAGGCATCATTCTGGTCACCGGCCCGACCGGCAGCGGCAAGACCACGACGCTCTATTCGGTTCTGAATCACATCAATTCCGAGGGCGTGAACATCATGACCCTGGAAGACCCGGTGGAATATCCGATGACCCTGGTGCGCCAGACGTCGGTGGCCGAATCGGTCAAGCTCGATTTTGCCAACGGCATCCGTTCGATGATGCGCCAGGACCCGGATGTGATCCTGGTCGGCGAAATCCGTGACGCCGAAACCGCTGAAATGGCCTTCCGTGCGGCGATGACCGGTCACCAAGTGTATTCGACCTTGCACACCAATTCGGCGATTGGCGCGATTCCCCGCCTGCTGGACATTGGCGTGCTGCCCGACATCATGGCCGGCAACATCATCGGCATCGTCGCCCAGCGGCTGGTGCGGCGGCTGTGCATGCATTGCAAGACCCCCTACCAGGCCGAAGCGCACGAAGCCATGCTGCTTGGCGGCAATGCCGATTCAGCCCGTCCGGTCATCTTCCGTCCCTGCGGCTGTGAGCGTTGCGGCTTTCAGGGCTATCGTGGCCGCTTGGCGATCATGGAAATCATGCGTCTCAATGCCGACATCGACGAACTGATCGCCCGTCGTTCCACGGCACGCGAAATTCGCCAGATGGCCGAGCAGCAGGGCTTCGTCACCCTGGCCGACGACGGCTTGCGGCGGGTGCTCGACGGTTCGACCTCGCTCGAAGAGCTGGGTCGGGTTGTCGACCTGACCGGCAAGATGTGAGGGCGGACTGATGGCACTCTATACCTACAAGGCCATCGACCCCGAGGGACGTGCGGTGCAGGGACGTCTCGACGCCCTCAACCTGGTCGATCTCGAAATGCGCCTGAAGCGCATGGAGCTTGACCTCATCAGTGGCGAACCGGTCAGCAACCGCACCCTGTTCGGCGGCAGCAACATTCCGCGCCGCGAGATCATCCATTTCTGTTTTCATCT
>CAYMYD010000044.1:1978-13398 GCA_964394535.1 uncultured Propionivibrio sp.
ACCATCGTGCTCTCGGCGACCTTCTTCCTGATGATCTACATGGTGCCGCAGCTCAAGCAGTTCGTGAAGAACATGGGCCAGGTGCTGCCCTTGCAGACCCAGGTGCTGTTTTTCATCTCCGACCTGCTGGTCGCCTACTGGTACGTCGTCCTGCTGATACCGATCAGTGCGGCTGTTGTGATCAATATCATGCTGCACATCAACCCGCTGGCCCGGGCCCGTTTCGACGGTTTCAAACTGAAATTTCCGCTGCTCGGTGACATCCTGCGCAAGATCATCCTCTCGCGCTTCACCAACACCTTTGCCCTGCTTTACTCTTCCGGTATCCCCATCCTCGATTCGATCCGCACCACGCAGGACGTGGTCGGCAATGCTGTCGTTCGGCAGGGGCTGGAGCGCGTCGAACAACTGATCGTCGAAGGGCAGAACGTCACCGCCGCCTTTCACAGCATCGGCTTCTTCCCGCCGCTGGTGATCCGCATGCTGCGTGTCGGCGAGTCGACCGGCTCGCTCGACGTGGCCCTGCTCAACGTCAGTTATTTTTACAATCGTGACGTCAAGGAATCGGTTGAAAAGGTGCAGCAACTGATCGAGCCGATGCTGACCATGGTGCTGGGTTGCCTGCTCGGCTGGATCATGCTCTCCGTGCTCGGCCCGGTTTATGATGTCATCAGCAAGATCAAGACATGAGAAGCCAACAACTGCTCTATCTCAGTGCCTACCAGCTGGTCGCGTACCGCTGGCAGGCCGGCACGCTTTCGCACACGGCGGCTTTTGCCGACAGCGAGGAAGGCTATCGGCAGTTCGCGGACTATCTGCGCCAGCATGCGCGCGAGCGCTTTGCCCTGCTGGTCAATATTGCGGAAGAGGGCTTTCACGTCGAGACGATCCCCTTCCTGCGTGGCGCCGACCGTGAAGCCGTCATCCGGCGCAAGCTTGGCCAGATTTTCTTCAATGCGCCGCTGACTGCCTCGCAGTCGCTGGGGCACGAAAAAAACAAGCGCAAGGATGAACGACTGCTGCTCGCCGCGTTGACCGGCAGCGAGCATCTCGCGCCCTGGCTGAAGGTCATCGGTCTGGCGGAGGTCGCCCTCTCCGGTATTTATTCACTACCCCTGCTGGCCCCGTCGCTGTTCCGCAAACTGAAAATCAGTGAAGAGCGCTGCCTGCTGCTGACCGTCCAGGATCAGAGCATCCGGCAAAGCTATCTGGAAAAAGGCGAAATTCATTTCAGCCGTCTCGCACCCTTGTTCGACAGTAGTATCGGCGGTATCGCTCAGGCATTCTCCTCCGAGACCCTGAAACTGCAGCAGTACCTGTCCAGCCAGCGCCTGATCAGCCGCAACCAGCCGATCACCGTCTATATTCTGGCGCATGCTGCGGCCATCGCGACGATTCAGGGCAATTGCCTCAGCAGTGACACGATCCGTTACGTGATTCTCGACAGCGCCGACTGTGCCCGGCAAACCGGCCTCAAAACGCCGATGGGCGGCACGCATAGCGAAGCGCTGTTCCTCAACCTGATGGCCGTTGCGCCCCCGCGCATCCAGTTTGCCGACGACGAGCTGTGTCATAGTTTTCACCTCCGGCAGCTTCGTGCCGTGCTTTACGGCCTGGGCAGCGTCGTGCTGCTCGGCTGTCTGCTGGCTTCGGGCGTCATGCTTTACGAGGCGCACAACATTGCCCGGGAAGTCGTCCAGTTACATGACGAAGCCCGCGTGACCCGGCAGCGTTACGACGACATCACCCGCAGCTTTCCGAAGATTCCGACGAATAACGAAACCCTGCGTCGTATCATCGACCGTTATGCCGAACTGGAAAGACAGAGCGCCTCACCCGAAGGGCTGTACCGCGAGATCAGCCGCGCCCTGCAAAGCGCACCGGCCATCGAGCTGGACGCTATCGAATGGAAGCTTGGCGGGGCTGAGACCGGCGTTACCGGCGCTTCGACACAACCGGCGGCCAGGCCAGTAGCTGCCGGCAATGAAGCGGCCATCGTGCAGGGCTTTTTACGGCTGGGCAGCAACAGCAACCCGCGTCAGATTCTGGCCGCCTTCACGCAGTTTGCCGAGGTGCTGAAAGCCAATCCGGCGCTTCAGGTCGACATCCTCAAGCGGCCGTTCGACGTTGAATCAGGCAAGGCGCTCAAGGGCGAGGACACGATGGTCGAGGACAACAAGCCGCGCTCCTTCTCCGTACAGATCAGCCGAAAGATCGGATCATGAAATTCCTGCCCGGTGACCTCAAAAAACTGCAGATCAGCCTGCTTGTCTGTCTGCTGATGATCGTCATGGGTGCTGCGGTTGTGTTTTTTGCCAACGGGGCGACCCGGTCGGCGCAGCATGAGCGGGTGACGGCACAGGCACAGCGCAACGATTATGTGGGCAAACTCCAGCGGGTAAGCAGCGAGGAGAGCGAAATCAAGGAAAAATCCGCCCTGTTCCAGAGGCTTCAGAAGCGCGGCATCATCGGCGAGGAGCAGCGGCTCGAATGGGTCGAACTCCTGAAGGATATCCGCGACAAGCGGCGGCTGATTGATCTGGTCTACGAAATCGAGCCACAGCGTCCGCTGGATGTGGCGCCGGGCGCGGGCTTCACGTTCAACGTCAGCCCGATGAAGGTGCAACTCAAATTACTGCACGAAGAAGACCTGACCCGTTTTCTTGGCGATCTCAACGAGCAGGCGCGGGCACTGATCCAGGTTCGCTACTGCAAGGTGACGCGGCAGCCGCAGGGACAGGCGGGCACGAGCGGTCAGGCCAACCTGCTGGCCGAATGCCGGATCGACTGGGTGACGCTGCGCGAGGTGGCGGGGAAATGAGGAGGGAAGCGTGATGATGAAGCGTCGCCTGCTGCTGTGTTGCAGTGCCCTCAGCCTGCTTGGCCTGACGGCTGTCGCCGGGGCCGAAGCGGCGTTGGGACGGTTGTTTTTCACGCCCGAACGTCGTCAGCACCTTGACCATCAGCGGCAGATGAATATCCAGACGCAGGTGGAAATCCCGCAGGATCCGACGTTGACCATTAATGGCGTGGTGATGCGCAGCAGCGGAAAACGCACGATCTGGGTCAACGGGGTGGCCCAGAATGAAAACGATGCGCCGGGAGACGTCAGCATCGCTCCGCTCAAGACCGAGCCGGGGCGCGTGGCGGTACAGGCGGGTGATACGCATACGACTCAAGCCAAGGTCGGTGACACGCTGAACCGGAACACCGGGGAAGCGACGGATCTGCTGGGTGAGGGATCAATCACTGTCCTCAGAACCCGGCAGGGAAAATAAGCCGTCATGGGCGGGCGGCCTTGGCACAGAAACAGGCAGCGCGGGTCGGCCTTGCTGATCCTCACGGTTTTTCTGGTTACAGCCGCACTCGCCGTTTTCCTCAAGCAACTCAACCAGTCGGCCTCCCGTCCCGAATATGAAGGACGCAGTGCTGCCGCCCTGGCCGAGGCCAAGGAAGCCTTGATCGGCAAGGCGGCCATGGGGAGCAGTGCAGGGATCCTTGGCCTGCTGCCGCTTCCTGATCTCGGCACGTCTCGCAACAGCCTGTCTGCCGAAGGGGAGGGGGCGACTGCCGGCAGCTTTTCCGGGAATGCGCCGGGTCTGTCTGTCGTCGGGCGCCTTCCCTGGCGTGCGCTGGGATTGGCGCCACTGCGTGATGCGCAGGGAGAGTGTCTGTGGTACGTCGTTTCCGGCTCCGCGCAGTCGGCCAGTGTGCCGCCGCTTTTCAACTGGGATACGCTTGGCCATTTCGAAGTGTTCCGTTCGGATGGGACGCCTGCCGGAACGCAAAGCGTTTCTGGCACCAACCCGCATGATCGCCCGCTGGCCCTGGTTTTTTCTGCCGGGCCTCCGCTGGCCGGACAGGATCGCCGGAAGTCATCCGCCGATCAGGTGGATGGATGCGGCGGCAACTACGATGTCAGGAATTATCTGGATTCCTTTACCGAACTTGCCGACATCAACAACATCGTCAATTATTTTCCGGGCGCGACCAACCATGCGACCGGCAATGCGTCTGGCACGACAAAGCAATTCATCGTTGGCGATGTCGAGATCGTGAGCGGTGGAACACGAACCCGCATTGCCAATGACCGTCTGCTCGGCATCACCACCAAGGATATTTTTGATCGGGTGAAGAAAAGAACGGATTTCAAGGAAAGCATTGACGAATTGCTGAACCGGCTGCAGTTTTGCCTGGAAACCAGCGCCTTGACCATCGCTGCGTCGGCAGGCGACAAAGGGGTCGGTAACCTGGCGAGCAACTGCCGTGGGATGTTGCCCCCGGCCCAGCAAGGTGTTTTTGATCGCTGGCGGGACAACCTGCTCTACACCAGCGGCAATGTTGGCGATTTTCAGATCAATAACGCCGGCGAAATCAAAACGGGCTGCCGTGGCCTGCTGTTTTTTGCCGGGGAGCGCACGAATGTTCAAAGGCGTGCCACCGCCCCGGACAAGGACAATAAAGAGAACTATCTTGAAGCACCCAATGTCGCCCTTTTTCCGGGTAACGGGACTTATGCGGGGAGCGCTTTCTATTCGGCCAGCAGTGCAAGTGCGGATGTCATTCGCTGCATCAGCGCGCCTCCGGCGGGTAAACTTTCCTTCCAGGAAGACTTGGCGATTGCCAAGCCGGTTAGCACACCAGGACACAGCACACTCCTGATCAAGGCGGATGAACAAAAAGTCGAAGTGTCCGGTGTTTCAGGCGAGGGGAGTGCCTGCCTCTGGTTTCCGAAACTGATCCCGCTGGCGGGGAAAAGCTTGCGTGCCCATTATCAGTTCCAGTTCATGAATGCGGATCCTTTTGCGACGATAACGGGTGCAAAAGGGGATCGCGGACATGGTTTTACCCTGCAGATCGTTCAGGGTGACCTGCGGGATAGCGCGGGGAGTCTGCGCAGCCCGGCTGAGTGCGGTCCGATAAACAATCTGGGCGCGCTGGATATGAAAAATCCTTTCGGGGGAGCGTCCTACATCGTTGAAACTGATGTCCTGAAAAATGCCGGGAACGACCCCAATGAAAACCACACGGCGATCATGCTCAACGGCTGGCTGGATCATGACCCGCCAAGTGCTGTTGATCAGACGTGCAATGGATTGGGCACCATCTGCCGCCACAGTCCGGCCAACCGTTTTGAGGAATTGCCGCAACCTTTGCTGCACAATCAGCGCGTCGAGATACATACCGGTTGCACGAGCGACTGCAGTCAATGTAACCCGCTCAGCAGCAATATGGCCAACAATATCGAGAGCACAGTGCCAGAATATGCCCGAATTGATGCCTGGGTCGATTGTGAAGACTGTAGTGACGTAACGGGCGATTACGTCGATGCCGAACTGATCCGGCAAGAAAAAAACCGCATTTTCAATGCGCCGGGAGACTGGAAAGGGAGTAACTGGGACGTTGTTGGCGGCGGCCTGAGCTACAGCGCTGCAACAGGCGAACTGGTCCGCCTGCCGAATTCGGCATTGACCATGTCTCCGGTTGCAGGTAAAACTTACCGCATCGAGATCGAACTCAAAACCGACAGGCTGGACAGCAGTATGTCCGGCCTGCGAAAAATCGCACTCCGCTTTGGTGGCAAGACAATCAATCTGGCGTTGCCTGCGCTTGGCAGCACGGTAAAACACCAGGTGCAGATCGACGCCATTAATGCCGGGGAACTGCGTCTAAAGCCGGATTCATCGTGGGGCGGCAGCATCCAACAGATCAGTCTGCGCGCGGTGCGTCCACCAACGGTACGCCATTGTGCCGTGCTGCCAAAGAGCATGAAAAACGTCTATCTTGGCTTCACCACGGGATTTTTGTCGACGCTCGACACGGTTCAGGGCGTGACGTTTCAAGACTTCAGGTTGCGTTCGGATTGACGGGAAAGTCCGGTGGGAGCACAGAGGAAAACTGAATGAAAAGCCAACGCATAGCATCCGGGGGGTTTACGCTGGTCGAGTTGACCATCGTGCTGATCATCATTGCCCTGCTGATCAGCGGGATGATGGTTCCCCTGTCGGCGCAACGGGATATTCAGCGCATTGGCGGGACACAAAAGCAGTTGGCGGAAATCAGGGAAGCCCTGTTCGGCTTTGCGATCATCAACGGACGTTTGCCTTGCCCGGCCACTGCCACTGATCCTGCCGATGCAAAATACGGGGTGGAGGACAGTGGTGCATGCGCTCAGGAAGGCTTCCTTCCGTGGCGGTCGCTGGGTGTTGAGGAAATTGACGCCTGGGGGATCCGGCGCAACTCGGGTGCGGATCCGTTCGTCGGTTATTTCCGCTACCGCGTCGATGCGGCTTTTGCAACAAATTTCACGCTTGATACGCTGCCGAACTCTTCCCTGAGCGTACAAAACGCCGCTGGAAACAGCCTGACCCAGGCAGCACCGAATAGCCCGGTACTCATTGTTTACTCGACGGGCCCCGATCAACAGGCCAACGGGGCCAATGCAGGCGCTCCCGATTCAAGCTTCCAGGCCGGAGAGCGCATGAGCACGTTTGATGACCTGCTCATCTGGGTTGGCCGCCCCATCCTGCTCAACCGCATGATCTCCGCCGGTCGCCTGCCCTGATGAACCTGAAAACCCTTGCTATTCACCGCAAAGGCGCAAAGAGCGCAAAGGACGCAAAGAAAATCAGAGATTTGCCGGAAGTATCTGAAGGTTTGTCATTCACCCTTGGGGTGAGTGGGCAAAGTTTCATATGCTTTCGTTTCCTTTGCGATCTTTGTACCTTTGCGCCTTTGCGGTGAGGATTTCAGGATGAACTATCGCCCTGGCTGATTACCCCACAGCAACTTGTGCAACTGCATCTGAAAGCGGACCGGCAGGCGGTCGGCGATGATCCATTCGGCAAGCTGACGCGCTTCCAGTGATCCCTGCACCGCCGAGAAAAGCAGCGGACAGCGGCCGGAAAGTTGATGGGACGCGATGATTTCCCGCGCCCATTCGTAGTCGGCCCGGTCGGCGAGGACGAATTTCAGTTCGTCGCGGGCATTGAGCATGGCGAGATTCGGCCAGTGGTTTTTGGCCTCTTCGCCCGAGCCCGGCGCCTTGAGGTCGACAATGCGCGAGACGCGTGGATCGACCGCACTGATGTCGAGTGCGCCGGAGGTTTCCAGCGAGACATCGTAGCCCGCATCGCACAGCCGGGTGAGCAGGGTGAGGCAGTGCGGCTGCGCCAGCGGTTCGCCGCCGGTCACGCAGACCTGTCGGGCCGCGTACTGGCTGACTTCACGCAGGATGGCCTCCAGGCTCATGCGCTGCCCACCGGAGAAGGCATGGGTGGTGTCGCACCAGCGGCAGCGCAGCGGACAGCCGGTCAGGCGGACAAAAACCGTTGGCAGGCCGACGCGCGTGGCTTCGCCCTGCAGGGAGAAAAAAATCTCGCTGATTTTCAGCGAGACGGGTTTGTTTTGAACAGGCGGCATCGGGACGGTGAAAGGCGGGCACCGGGCCCGCCCGACATCGACTATTTCTTCAGGCGCTGTTTTGCCGTGGCAGCAGCCGGACTGGACGGGTACTTGGCCAGCACCGTTTCCAGCGTTGCCCTGGCGCCTTTGGCGTCGCCAAGTTCCTGCTGGCAGGTGGCGATGCCGACCAGCGAGTCCGGGGCCTTGGCGTGTTGCGGCCACTTGGCGACCATCGCCTTGTGCGCGTCGATCGATTTCTTGCAATCGCGCTGGGCGTAGTGAGTATTGCCAAGCCAGTACTGGGCGTTCGGCGCCAACGTGCTGTCGGGATGGTTCTTGCCGAAAGCCTCGAAAGCACTGGCGGCATCCTTGAGCTTGTTGGTTTTGAACAGGTTGAGCGCCGCTTCGTAGTCACGCGCCTCGGCGGCCGGATCGGTGGCCGGGGGTTTGGGAGCGACTTCACCCTGCGCTGGCGTGGCGCCCCCTTCCGCAGTCGCTTCTGCAGGCGGCGTTGCTTGCGTTTCCAGTTTGCGCAGACGGCCGTCAAGATCAACATAAAAATCCTGCTGCCGTTTCTTCGCCGAATCAAGCTCGAAAACCAGGGTTTCGACCTGCCCACGCAGGCGGGCGTTTTCTTCGCGCAGCGCCTGGATCTGGTTGAGCAACTCGAACTGGCCCTTGGAAAGGGTCTCCAGGCGCTCGTTGCTCTGGATTCTCAGATCCTTGATCTGCTGCCGGGCTTCCTCGTCGTCAAACATGCCGGCCTGTGCCGAGGGCGCACCCAGCGCCGCCAGCACGACCAGTACCGACAGGGCCGGGAGGCACCAACGACGCGGCTGCATCTCAGAACTCGCCGCTGTAGAGCATGTCGCCACGGCGGTTTTCGGCCCACGCGGCTTCATTCTGCCCTTCGTTCTTCGGCTTTTCCTCGCCGAGGCTGACCGATTCGACCTGTTCTTCGCGCGCGCCCAGCAGCACCAGCATCTTCTTGATGGCGTCGGCACGCTTCTGGCCGAGCGCCAGGTTGTATTCACGGCTGCCGCGCTCGTCGGTATTGCCCTGAATCAGCATCTTGAACTGGCGGTTGTTGGCGAGGAATTTGGCGTGTGCGGCGACCAGATCCTTGTATTCGGCGCGGACTTCGAACTTGTCGTAGTCAAAGTAGATGCTGCGCTTGGAGAGAATGCTCTTGGGGTCGGTCAGTTCGCGCGGCAGGGTGCGGCTGTCCATGCCACCGGCGGTTACCGTGGCGACTTTGCCTGCGTTGCCATCACGGCCCTCGACCGGCGCGCCGGACTGCTCGGGCGCGTCGGGCGTCGAGCTACAGGCGGCAAGCAGAACAGCAAGCAAAGCAGGAAGGATGAGTTTTTTCATGGTGATTCTCCAGTTTCAGAAGTTGATGCTATTTAATAAACGGACCCCAGGCCGGCTCGCGCACGTCGCCTGCGGCAATGGAAAGACGCTGCTTGACCCGGCCATCGACCGAAACAGCGGACAACACACCGCGCCCGCCGGTCTCCGTGGCGATCAGGATCATGCGTCCATTGGGCGCGAATGACGGTGATTCGTCTTTGTACGAGTCGGTCAGCACCTGCACCTGCCGACTGGCGAGATCCATGACGGCCAGCCGGAAGCCGCCATCACGGCGGCTGATGAAGGCCAGGGTCTTGCCGTCCGGGGAAATGCGTGGTGATACGTTGTAGCTGCCTTCAAAAGTAACGCGCTGGGCGTCGCCCCCGTTGACCGCGCTACGATAAATCTGCGGGCTGCCACCCCGGTCCGAAGTGAAATAGAGCGATGCACCGTCCGGCGAGAAAAACGGTTCGGTATTGATGCCGCTGCCTGAACTGATGCGTTGCACACCCGAGCCATCGGCATTGACCATGAAGATCTGCGAGCCGCCGTCCTTGGACAACACCACCGCCAGCCGCTGACCGTCGGGCGACCAGGCTGGTGCGGAGTTCGAGCCCTTGAAATTGGCGACCACCTTGCGCTGCCCGCTGGCCAGCGAATGCACGTAGATGACCGGCTTCTTGTTTTCAAAAGAGACATAGGCCAGGCGGGTGCCATCGGGCGACCAGGTCGGGGAGATGATCGGTTCGCGCGAACGCAGCGCGGCTTGTTCGTTCTGTCCGTCGGCGTCGGCAATGAAGAGTTCGTAACGGTTTGCCGCGCCGCGTACGACATAGGCGATGCGCGTGGCGAAAACGCCGGGCTCGCCGGTCAGTTTTTCATAGATGACGTCGGCAATGCGGTGGCCGACAGCGCGCAGCATTGGCGTCGGCGCACTGAACGCCGTTCCGGCCAGCGTAGTCTGTTTGTTGATGTCATGGAGCCGGAAGCGCGCTTCCTGACGGCCATCGCTGCTACGGCTGATGCTACCTGCGGCCAGCGCGTCAGCCCCACGGAGCTTCCAGTCGGCAAATACCGGGCTGGTCGATTCGTCCATCGTTCCGCCGGCGTCGATCAGGCGGAAAAGTCCGCTGCGTTCCAGATCGCTGCGCACGACGCTGGTCAGCGCACGCGACAGACCGGCTTCGCCGACAAAGTCGGCAATGGCCACCGGAATGCGGTTGGCACCGGAACCGGAGATTTCGATCGTCAGCTGGGCATGCGCCGGAGACAGAAAAAAAGCCAGGGCGGTGCTGGCGATCAGACTGATTTTGCGCAGTGAAAACGAAGGTCTGGACATGGGGCTCAGGCTTCCGAAAAATAAGCTGGGATTATATCCCGCGCGACGGGAAGTGTCTGTAACAAAAGGTGATTTCCGGATTATTCGTCGAACGGCCGGTACTTCAGCTTGAGTTCTCGCTTGAACAGGCCCGGTTGATCGGGCAGCGGCAGGGGGTCGGATTTTCTGATGGCGCGTTCGATGGCTTCGTCCAGCGCCCGGTTGCCGCTCGACTTGCTGATTTTCACGTTGATGATTTCCCCGGTCGGGAGTTGCGTCACATCAAAAATGCCTTCCGGATTGCCCTTGATCCCTGGCGGCAGGACGATATTGCCCTTGATCTTGCCGCGAATCTTGTCCATATAGCTGGCGAGGCCGCGCTGCAGGGCGCTGGCGGCCAGTTCTGCCTGAGCCTGCCCCAGTTGGCGCAACTCGGCATCGGCGCGGGCGCGCTGGTCGTGCACAGCCTTTTGCTGCTGCACCTGTTTCAAGTCGCGCGCCAGTGCCTCAGCAAGATCTTCTCGCCGGTCCGGCTCCGGCTTTTTGGGCTCTTCCTTCTTCGGCTCCTCTTTCTTTACTTCAACGGGCTTTGGCTCCGGCTTCTTCGGTTCTTCCTTTTTCTTTTTTTCTTCCTTGACGGCGATGTCGGGCTTGACCGGTGGCGTTTCGACCTTGGGGGGAAGCGGTTTGGGTTCGGGTTTCGGTTCCACTTTCGGCGGCGGAGGCGGTGGGGGCGGCTCCGGTAGCGGTTCGGGTTTGATGATCGGGGCTGGCAGCGGGGCCGGGCCCGAGCGCCAGACTTCAACTGCCACCGCCGTCGGTGCCTGGCTGCGCCACTGCACGCTGAAAAACAGCGCACCAACGAGCAGGATGTGCACGGCCGCTGCCAGCAGCAGCGCGGTCATATCCGTCTGGTCGTTGGCAGGCAGGGGAGCGGCGGGATTCACGGGCAATGGCTTCCTGATAAAACTTATTTGCTGGTGGGCTGGACCAGGAGGCCAATGCGTTTGACCTGCTGGCGCTGAAGTTCGTCCATGACGCTGAGCACGGCTTCGTATCTGACGTTCTTGTCGCCGACGATGAGTACCGGTTGTTCCGGGTTTCTGCGTTGCGCGTCAAGGATGGCGTACGACAGTTCGCTGCGGGTCATGCTGCGTTCGGATTTTCCCGGCAGCGTCAGCGACAACGACTGGTCGGCGCGGATATTGACCTGCAAGGCTTCCGCCGGTGCCTGTGCGGCTTTGCCCACCGAAGGGACGTCGATACTGGCGGTGGTCATCATCGGCGCGGTGACCATGAAGATCACCAGCAGCACCAGCATGACGTCGATGTAGGGAACGACGTT
>CAYMYD010000045.1:0-7003 GCA_964394535.1 uncultured Propionivibrio sp.
CCTTCCTTGTCGGCATCAAGAATCGCCACCAGCGAGACTTCGGGAATGTCCAGCCCCTCGCGCAGGAGGTTGATGCCCACCAGCACGTCAAACAGGCCCAGACGCAAATCGCGGATGATCTCGACCCGCTCGACGGTATCGACATCCGAATGCAGGTAACGCACACGCACGCCGTTTTCACCGAGATAGTCGGTAAGCTCTTCGGCCATGCGCTTGGTCAGCGTGGTCACCAGCACGCGCTCGTCGCAGGCCGTGCGGCGGCGAATCTCGCCCAGCAGGTCGTCGACCTGTGTCATTGCCGGGCGTATCTGGATTTCCGGGTCGACCAGGCCGGTCGGACGTACCACCTGTTCGACCACCTTGCCCTGGTGCGTCCGTTCGTATTCGGCAGGCGTTGCGGAAACAAAGATGCACTGGCGCATCATGCGTTCGAATTCGTCGAATTTGAGTGGCCGGTTGTCCAGCGCCGAGGGCAGGCGAAAGCCGTAGTTGACCAGGTTTTCCTTGCGCGAACGGTCGCCCTTGTACATCGCGCCGACCTGCGGGATGGCGACGTGCGATTCGTCGATGAACATCAGCGCATCGGACGGCAGATAGTCGATCAGCGTCGGCGGCGGATCGCCGGCCTCGCGCCCGGAGAGGTGGCGGGAGTAGTTTTCAATGCCCTTGCAAAAGCCCAGCTGGTCGAGCATTTCCAGGTCAAAACGGGTGCGCTGTTCGATGCGCTGCGCTTCGACCAGCCGTCCTTCGCGCTGGAAAAACTCGCCGCGCAGCGCGAGCTCGTTCTTGATGGCCTCGATGGCACGCAGCACCGTCGCCCGGGGGGTGACGTAGTGCGAGGAGGGGAAAACGGTAAAACGCAGGAGTTTTTGTTGCAGATGCCCGGTCAGCGGGTCAAAAAGCTGCAGGCCGTCGATTTCATCGTCAAAGAGCGAAATACGCACGGCGAGATCGGCGTGTTCCGCCGGAAAGACGTCGATCATGTCGCCGCGTACGCGGAAACTGCCGCGATGAAAATCGACGTCATTGCGCTCGTACTGCATTTCGATCAGGCGACGGATGATCTCGCGCTGTTCCATGCGGTCGCCGGTGCGCATGATGAGGCGCATCTTGAGGTAGTCGTCGCGCTCGCCGATGCCGTAGATGCAGGAAACCGTGGCGACAATCACGCAATCACGCCGTTCCAGCAGGCTTTTGGTCGCCGAGAGGCGCATCTGTTCGATGTGTTCGTTGACCGCGGAATCCTTTTCGATGAAGAGATCGCGGGCGGGAACGTAGGCTTCCGGCTGGTAGTAGTCGTAGTACGAAACGAAATACTCGACGGCATTTTCCGGAAAAAACTCGCGGAATTCCGAGTAAAGCTGCGCCGCCAGGGTCTTGTTCGGGGCCAGCACCAGGGCCGGACGCCCGGTACGGGCGATGACGTTGGCCATCGTATAGGTCTTGCCCGAGCCGGTCACGCCAAGCAGGGTCTGGAAGGAGAGGCCGTCTTCCAGGCCGTCAATCAACGCAGCAATCGCCTCCGGTTGGTCACCGGCGGGCAGGAAGGGTTGGTAAAGACGGAAGGGGCTGTCCGGAAAGCTGATGAAAGCCGGTTTTTCCTGCGGGGTCGGTAAAATTGTCATGGTAGAATTTTACGCGGAAAGCGCTGTCTTTCCCCTTCCGGTATTTCTTCCCTGACAACTGGTGCGGCCTGTCCCGCACGCCTCTGAATAAAGTGACCTGCCCATGAGCACATCCATTTTCTCTGCGGTCGAGATGGCCCCGCGCGATCCGATCCTTGGTCTTAACGAAAGCTTTGCTGCGGATAGTCGTCCCGGCAAGGTTAACCTTGGCGTCGGCGTGTATTTTGACGAGAACGGCAAAATCCCGCTGCTGGAAGCGGTCAAACGCGCCGAAAAAGCCCGGCTCGAAGCCATGCCCGCGCGCGGCTATCAACCCATCGAGGGGCCGGTCGCCTACAACCAGGCGGTACAGCAGCTGCTGTTCGGCAAGGATTCTTCCCTGCTCGCCGAAGGACGTGTGATCGGCGCGCAGGCGCTGGGCGGTACCGGTGCGCTGAAGCTCGGTGCCGATTACCTGAAGCGCCTGCTGCCGCAAGCCAAGGTTTACATCAGCGACCCGAGCTGGGAAAACCACCGCGCGCTCTTTGAAAGCGCCGGTTTTGTCGTCGACAGTTATCCCTACTACGACGCGGCGACGCGCGGCATCAACTTTGCCGGCATGAGCGCCTGCCTCTCCAGCCTGCCTGCCGGCAGCATCATCGTCCTGCACGCCTGCTGCCATAACCCGACCGGGGCCGATCTCTCCGAAGCCCAGTGGCGCGAAACCATCGGCATCATCCAGGCACGTGGCCTCGTTCCCTTCCTCGACATGGCCTACCAGGGCTTTGCCGAAGGCATCGCGGAAGACGCCCTGGCGCTCAACCTGTTTGCCGCTTCGGGCATGCAGTTCTTCGTTTCCAGTTCGTTCTCCAAGTCCTTCTCGCTCTACGGCGAACGGGTTGGTGCCCTGTCGGTCGTCACCGCCAGCAAGGAAGAATCGGCGCGGGTGCTCTCACAGGTCAAGCGCGTCATCCGCACCAACTATTCCAACCCGCCGACTCACGGCGGCAGCGTTGTTGCGGCCGTGCTTTCCAGCCCGGAGCTGCGCGGCCTGTGGGAAACGGAACTCGCAACCATGCGTAACCGCATCCGTGCAATGCGCGAATCCTTCGTCGAAAAGCTGAAGGCCAAGGGCGTTGCCGAGGATTTCTCCTTCATCCTGCGCCAGCGCGGCATGTTCTCCTACACCGGCCTCTCGGCCGAACAGGTGGCACGCCTGCAAAGCGAATTCGGGATCTACGCCGTCAGCACCGGACGCATCTGCGTTGCCGCGCTGAACACGCGCAATATCGACTACGCTGTCGATTCGCTCGCTACCGTACTGAAAGGTTGATCAGCCTCCCGATGCCCGGACCTTCTTCCCGGAAGGTTCGGGCATCGCCGCGCAATCAGCGCTTGCCGACCTGGGTCATCGGTGCCTGCAAGGGCCCCCGCACGGTGATCGGAACCCGGGTCTGGTTGGCGGTTCCGCGCATCTGCAACTCCATCGTGCCGTCAATACGCTGGTCACTGCCGGTTTGCAGGCTGCCACTGGCATGCAACAGCCCGGAAGTCATCAGCAGCGAAGAGTAGACATGCTGCTTCGCGCTCAGACGGAATTTCCCGCTCAACTGCTCGAAACTGGTTGTTCCGCCCTGGACGGCACTGCCCGACGCGGCACGGCGCACGGCTTCGATCAGGTCGATGCCCTTGAGCGTGCCTCGTTGCACGGCAAAATCACCTTCGGCCTGCAGCGCCGGGAGAATCCCGGACCAGTTATCAGCCGTTGCAGCAAAATGCAGGTTGCCGGAAATGCTCCCCGAGAAAATTGCCGCCTTGCCAAAGAGAGGCTCCAGACGGCCACCGTTGATGCGCGCAAAACTCAGGTCCCCGGCCGCCGACACGCCCTGGCCTGACTGCAAGACGGCACTGCCCTCCAAGACCCCTTCGAGCAGACGCACATCAAGCGACTGGATGCTCAGCGCCCCCTTGTCCAGACGTCCCTTCATCGACACCGAATCCAGCAACAGGGGCGAGTCCGGCAAGGGCCGCCAGGCAAGGCCTTCGAGGCTGACCTCGGTCTGTTTCTCCGCCGGGACGAGGTTTATTTTCAGGCTGCGATCCGGCGTCTGATAGCTGACCGAGGCCAGACGACCATCGCCCGACAACTGGAGGACGCCTTCCACGCCGGAAAAAACAAGCCCGGCCAGTTGCAGATCCGTCCGTTCAAAACGCAGCGACTCGACCCGTCCTTCGGTTTCCGGACGATTCAGGGTCTCGAAAATCGACGCCAGCGCAGGCACGGCGCTGGCCGGGAAAACCATGCCCGTCAGACTCGCCTTGCGAAACACCTTGACAGGTGAAAACAGCGAGCCCAGCGCCGGTTCGAGCGCGACCTCGGAAATGCTCAACTCCTCACCCCCGGTGTCGATGCGCACTTTTTCCAGCAGCACCGTCGGTACCGGCTGGAATGCGACCTGCACCCTGGCGACCCGAACCGGCCGCCCCAGATTTTTCGACAATGCGGCCTGGATTTCCGGCAAATAAATATCGTAAGGGAAGATCACCAGCAGCAACCCGAGCGTCGCACAAAGCACGAGCAGGAACAGCAGCAGCGACGACCAGCCGAGGGACTTCCTGCCACGCGGAACCAGCTTGAACGGCTCGTCGTTCACGCTTTCCTCTTCTGCCTTGGCGCGTTGCCAGAAGGCCTTGATCCGCTCGAACAGGGAAGGTGCGGGCGGACCTTTTTCTACAGGCGCTTCCGCCGGGGGCAAATCCGAAACCGACCAGGTCAGTACCGGATACTCCTCCTGAGAATCCTCCGCCGGCGCAACCGGAGATTGCGGCGGGAAGATGGAGTGCGGCGCTTTCGTCGGCATCGGCCGGGAATAATCTGCCGGCGTGAGCGAAAACTGCATACTGCTGATGATCTCGATACCCGGCGCACCGGTCTGCGGTGGACTGACGGCTTCCGGCGCAATGAGGGGGGGCAGTTTCCCGGCGGTAGTTTCCGGCTCCGGCGTCGGCTTTCTGTCCTCGCCCCAATCAGCCACCACGGGAACAATAAAGCCCCCTCTCTCCAGTTCGAGCAAGGCGTTTTCGGTCAGTTTAACGTTACCGGTACGCAGACACAGATCCTGAAAAGTCGAACGACCGTCGACCAGGATAAGCACCATGCGCACATTCCGCTGCATGACGCGGGTCCGCTGCCGGATGGCCTCCTCGCCGGCAGACGTTTTGGTATAAATGAAATCAGCATCCATTTGCAGACAAATTGTTGACGAAAGTTTTACGAATGTCTAAAATGCGCGCTTCGTTGTTCCTCGATAGCTCAGTCGGTAGAGCGCCGGACTGTTAATCCGTAGGTCCCTGGTTCGAGCCCAGGTCGGGGAGCCAGAAACACCAAGGGGTCGCACAGCAATGTGCGACCCTTTTTCATTTGCTCCGGCTGACCGCGCATAAGGCATTGTCCTATAAAAGCGTGTCCGCAGAATAACACGAAATCACCAGCGGATTCAGCGGATTGTCGACCGTTTGCAAAGCCGGATCGTCCGCTCATCCTCCAGCCACTGCGCCAGTTGCTGCCCGAACACCGACCCGGCAGCGGTCAGCGCCCGGACAGCGCCCTGTGCATCGGGCGTTGCAGCCTCTTCTTCGACGGCAAACGTGCGTTCGGCCAGCAGCTGCCGTCGACCGTCGACCAGCATGACGACCGCCTGCAAGCGCCCGTGGCTCTGCTGCGGCGTGGAAAAAACCTGGGTAAACGACTGCAGTTCGACCCGCAACAGACAGCCTGCCGCAGCCGTGCCGTTCATCGCCATCACCCCCAGTTGCTGCCGGAGTTGCTGCCCCAGCAGTCGCACCGGGCTGTCGGCCCAGCGACTATCCACATAATTGCGCCAGCGAAGCGGGTCTTCATAAGCCAGCCGGTAGGCGATCCCCGGCGCATCCAGCCAGGCCGGAGCATGCACATCAAGCGCCACATTGGCCCAGGCTCCGGTGGCGGCGATGCGCTGCGCCGGGGTACCAAAATCATAGACGGACGGCAGCGTGCGCTGCGGTGCGCTAAGGCAACCGGCCAGCAGGAAAATAGCCGCAATGGGAAAAAGTATTTTCTGGCCACCAGGAGGCAATGGAAAACGAGCGCTCAAAGCCCGGCGCAGTATCACGGTGATCGCGGGCAAGCTCCCCGCTGCGTACTTGCTGCCTTTGCGCCGTTGCAGTGAAATTTTCAGCATGCGGAACATGATCACTTCCCCTTGTTGGTGACTGGCGCGACAAACCCGGCCTCGCCCGGACCAGGCGGGGTTTTCTGCTGGCCGAAAATCAGGCTTTGCGGCGATTCTTCGAGCATCTGCAGGACACGGCCCAGTTGGCGCGAGGTCACCGCCAGTTCGCGGGCGAGTTCGTTGGCACGCGGTGCCAGCGCGCCCACGCCGTCGGTCGCCGGTTCGCCGAGCGCCACATCCAGCTTTTCGCCCAGTTGCTGCAAGCGGCTGACCAGACCACGGGCCTCGGCAAAAAACGGCCCGGCCTCGCCCAGCGTATATTCGGCGCGTTGCAGGGCCGAATGCAGCAGGCGGGTATTTTCCGGGGAGAACAGTTGCCGCAGGTGTTGCGAGGCTTGCCGGGCATCGCTGCTCGCCATTTCCAGATTGCCCAGCGTTCTGCTGACCATCTGCTGGTTTTCCGGGCCGAGCAGGCGGTTGATGCCGGTGACCGCCTCGCGCACGCTGTGCAGGGTTGCCCGACCGAGACTGGTCATTTCTTCCAGCATCGAATCGCCCATGGCGATGCGTGGCAGGCCATTCGCCCCCTCGGCCAGCGGGACGGGATTCCTGCCATCGTCCTCCAGTTGTACGTGGGCGATGCCGGTAACCCCCTGAACACCGAGCCGGGCAAGCGTCCCGGCAGTAATCGGCACATCCTCGCGGATACGGATACGGATCAGCGTCTGGCGGTAATCATCGCGGTCAAAATTGATCGCCTCGACCTTGCCGACACGAATGCCACGATAGCGCACCTGCGCCTGGACATTGAGCCCGGCAATGCTTTTACCCGTCACAACCAGATACTCCCGCGTCGCCTCATGCTTGCCACCGAACCACCACAGCGACAGAACGGCAGCCACACCGAGCAGCAAGGTGAACAATCCGGCAATCAGGGCGTGTGAGCGGTTTTCCATTTTTGGGGCAGTGGCTGGTGTGAAAAGGCGGTGGTTAGTGGCTGGTGGCTAGCGGTTAGTGAAAATGTGAAAGGTGAAATGTGGAAAACCATGCCGGTAGCGGTCGGCTTTTTCCTTTACAGCGCGCGAAGCGTCTGATTTCTCACTTTTCACTTTTCACCTTTCACGGTTTCACTGCCTTTCGCTTTCTTCAGAATGGCAACGGCCCGTTCCGAACAGAAAAAGTTGCGAA
>CAYMYD010000045.1:7103-13379 GCA_964394535.1 uncultured Propionivibrio sp.
CCTTTCGCTTTCTTCAGAATGGCAACGGCCCGTTCCGAACAGAAAAAGTTGCGAATGAAGGGGTGATCGACGGCCAGCACCTCGTCTGGCGTCCCGTGGGCAATGATACGCTGTTCGGCCAGGACAGCGATATGCGTCGCCAGTCCGGCCAGGGTGTCGAGGTCGTGCGTCACCATGACCACGGTGAAACCGAGTTCGGCCTGCAGGGTGCCAAGCAGTTTGACGAAGTTGCTGGCCATGTCCGGGTCCAGTCCGGCGGTCGGTTCGTCAAGCACCAGAAGTTCCGGCTCCAGCGCCAGCGCCCGGGCCAGCGCCACCCGTTTGACCATGCCACCCGACAGTTCGGCAGGCATCAGGCCGCCGTGACGCGGCTCCAGTTCGACCATTTTCAACTTGAGCCGCACCAGGTCGCCGATCAATGCTTCATCAAGCGCGCGCAGTTCACGCAGGGGAAAGGCGATGTTGTCGAACACCGACAAGGCGGAAAACAGCGCCCCCTGCTGGAACAACATGCCGAAGCGCCGCCGCAGTTCGCGGCGCTGCTGTGGGTCGCTGTCGAACACCGACTGCCCAAACAGCCGCACCGAGCCACGATAAGGCTTCAGGAGGCCGACCATTTCCCGCAGCAGCGTCGTCTTGCCGCTGCCGGAACCGCCAACCAGCCCGAGCATCTGCCCGGCCTCGACGCGCAGGTCGATATCACGGTGAATCAGCGTGCGGCCAAAACGGGTTTCCAGACCTCGAATTTCGATGACGGGCAAAGCAGCGTGAGGCGACGCCTCCCCGCCCGCCCCCTCCTGCCCGCTGCCAGGCACCTTGTAAGGCATCACTCCTCACTCCTCACTCTTCACTCCTCTCAAGGCATACCGACCGAGCGGGTCAGGACGGCAAAAATGGCGTCGGCGATGATCACCAGAGTGATCGAAGTCACCACGGCCGTTGTCGTACGGGCGGAGAGGCTCTCGGTATTGGGCCGTACTTTCAGGCCGAAATGGCAGGCGACCAGGGCGATCAGGAAGCCGAAGAAGAAGCCCTTGCTCAGGCCGATCCACAGATTGGCGAGCGGCACCGCGCGCGGCAACGTGTCGATGAAGTAGCCGTAAGCCAGCCCCATTTCCATGTTCGCCGAGACCATGCCGCCCAAGAGACCGGCCGCTGAACACCAGATGACCAGAAGTGGCATGGCCAGTGACAGCGCCGCAACTTTCGGCAGAACCAGGCGCAGGCTGCGCGAGACACCCATGGTTGCCAGCGCGTCGATTTCCTCGGTAACGCGCATCACGCCGATCTGCGCGGTCATCGCCGAACCGGAGCGCCCTGCCACCAGCACGGCGACGATTACCGGCCCCAGTTCGCGGATGATGCTGATGCCGAGCAGATTGACGATAAAGGTATCGGCACCAAAGGTTTTCAGTTGCAGCGCCGACAGGTAGGAGAGCACAACGCCGATCAGAAAACCGACCAGCGCCGTCACCGGCAAGGCCTGCGCACCGCTGCGGTAGATGTTGGCGGAAAACTCGCGCCAGGGGATATCCTGCGGATGGGTCAGCAGGTAAAAGCCGTCGAGCACCAGTTGCCCGAGCAGATTGACGATGCCGTGAAGGTTCCGCCCCGCCTCGAACACCAGTTCGCCCAGAGAAACCAGCACGGCAAGACGTTCCTTGCGTGGCGGTGTCGCCGTTTCGGCAGGAACCGCCAGCGAGCGTTCCAGCACGCCGCGCAGTTGCGGGGAAAGCGTCAGCGCCTCCGGCCAGCGCCGCCCCCAGATCCGCCACAACAGCAGCGCCCCGGCGCTATCAAGGCGGCTCACGCCGGAAAGATCCCAGAAAACAACGGATTGTCGGCCAAGCTCGCGCTCGAAAGCGGCCAGCGGCCTCGGCAGATGCGCCAGCGTCCAGTCGCCCTTGAGTAACAGCCCCGGCTGCCCCTCGTACGTCGTGCGCTGGTACGCAGCCGCACTCATTTCGGATTTTCGCCGGGCGGCACGGTCCGCCGCTTGACACGCAGAAGCAGGCCGACGTTCTGCCAGCTCAGCACCTCATCAGCCAGCGCCGAAGCGCTCAGAGGGTTGGCGCGCAACCAGTCGGACGGCAATTCGACCTGAAAACCGCCGGGCAATTGCCGGACAGCAATTGCCGGCAGCGGCTGCTCGTCGCGCGAACGCTTCAACAGTTCGCCCAAGCGCAGACAGAACACCAGCCGCCACATCCGATCCCGGCTGGCCAGCGCCGGCAGTTTCTCCAGCTTGCCACGCTGCCCGAGGATCAGGAAAGCCAGGCGTTCCTGATCCTGTTTGGAAAAGCCCGGCATGTCGGCGTTGCTGACGATGTAGGCCCCATGTTTGTGAAAACCGCTCAGGGCAATCGAGATGCCGATTTCGTGCAGCGACGCCGCCCAGTGCAGGAAATTGACCTCGGCCTCGTGCTCGGGCGCATTGAGTTGGATCATCTGCCCCAGGAGGCCCAGCGCCGTGCGTTTGACGCGATCCGCCTGGAGCGCATCGACCTGATAACGGCGCATGAACTGATGCACCGTTGAATCGCGCATGTCCTGATGGTGGAAGCGCCCCAGCTGATCATAGAGGACGCCCAGGCGCAACGCGCCTTCCGAATACACCATCCGTTCGATATTGAACTCGGCAAAGATGGCCGACATGATCGCCACGCCGCCGGGGAACACCGGAATACGCTCGACGCGCAGCCCTTCGAGTTTCAACTCGGCGGCAGAACCGGCGCGGATCAACTGGCTGCGCAGCTTCGAGAGCCCCTCACGGGTAATGCCGACGACGCCATCGGGATTCAGTCCGTTGATTTCCAGCAGATCGGCAATCGCCCGCGCTGTCCCGGAAGTCGCCACCGCCTCGCTCCAGCCGACCTGACGGAAATCACGGGAAATGTTTTGCAGCTCACGCCTAGCGGCGATTTCAGCTTTCTGGAAGCGTTCCTTGTCGATCTTGCCGCTGGGGAAGAAACGCAGCGAAAAGCTGACGCAGCCCATATACGCCGACTTCATCAGCAGCGGCTGGATTTCCTCGCCGATGATCAGTTCGGTCGAGCCGCCACCGATATCGACGACCAGCCGCTTGTGCCGGTCGGGCGGCATGGCGTGTGCGGCACCGATATAGATCAGCCGTGCTTCTTCCATGCCACTGATCACTTCGATGGGGAAACCCAGCACGGCTTCGGCCTTGGCGATGAACGCCCGGGCATTTTTCGCCACGCGCAGGGTGTTGGTCGCCACAGCGCGTACTGCATCGGGATGAAAGCCGCGCAGGCGTTCGGCAAAACGCCCCAGCGTCTCCAGCGCCCGGGCCTGGGCAAATTCGTCCAACTGCTTTTCCGGCGTGAGGCCGGAAGCCAGCCGCACCGGCTCTTTCAGCGTATCCAGCGGGTAAATCTGGTCCTCGACCACCCGCCCGACCTGCAGGTGGAAACTGTTGGACCCCATATCGACAGCAGCAATCTGCTCGTAGCTCATGGATGACTTTCGCGTTTTTCAGTGTGGCGCATTTTATCACTGCGCCTTGACAAGGACGGATAAAGGCGAAAAACACAATCGCATGAAGCGATTGCGGGAAGGGAGAAGGGAGAAGAGGGAAGGGTAAAACCGTCGGCCGACGATGAGGTTGCGGAAACAAACAGCGTTTTTGCCAGGCGTACCCTTCTCCCTTCTCCCTCCCCTCTTGGTTAGAATGGCACCCTGTTACCGATTTCATTCTTTTACCTGAAAGGAAAAGCCCCGTGAGCATGTTGCAGGAATTCAAGGAGTTTGCCGTCCGTGGCAATGTCATCGATCTGGCGGTCGGTGTGATCATCGGCGGTGCGTTCGGCAAGATCGTCGATTCGGTGGTGGGCGATCTGGTGATGCCGTTCATTGCCTGGATTCTGGGCGGACGACTGGATTTTTCCGGGATGTTTCTGATCCTCGGCACCGTGCCGCCAGGAACCGCGCAAACCCTGGATGCCCTGAAAAAAGCGCAGGTGCCGGTTTTCGCCTACGGCAGCTTCATCACCATCCTGATCAATTTCACCCTGCTGGCCTTCATCATTTTCGTCATGGTGAAGCAGATCAACCGGCTGAAAAGAAGCACGCCCGACCCGACCCCCGAACCGGTCACGCCGGAAGATATCCTGTTGCTACGAGAAATCCGTGACAGCCTGGCAAAGGACAAGCTGTCATCATCCTGAAACATGAACGCAACAACATGACGGCCTTGCGCTTACCCGTCCACTCCTGATGATTCCATGCCGCCATGACCCAGCGAATCGATGCTCCCCTGCCCGCCCTGCCGTCAGTTCCCGCCGAATTTTTCCTGAACCGCGAGCTGGGCATCCTGGCGTTCAACCGCCGTGTCCTGTCGCAGGCACACAACCCGCAAACGCCCCTGCTGGAACGCTTGCGCTTTCTGTGCATCGTCAGCAGCAATCTTGACGAGTTTTTCGAGATTCGCGTCGCTGGCCTCAAGGAACAACTCAAGCTCAATTCGGTGGCGGTATCGACCGACGGGCTGACCGCGCAGGAAGCCTATCTGCGCGTCAGCGAGACGGCTCACACGCTCGTCGATGAGCAGTACGCGCTGCTCAACAGCGAAATCCTGCCCGCCCTGGCGGCCGAGGGCATTTCCTTTATCCGCCGTGGCGACTGGACAGCGGAACAGCGCGAATGGATCCGGGGATTTTTCTTCCGCGAGGTGATGCCGGTACTGACCCCGATCGGTCTCGACCCGTCCCACCCCTTCCCGCGCGTACTCAACAAGAGCCTCAACTTCGCCGTCGAGTTGCAGGGCAAGGATGCCTTCGGGCGCAGCTCGGGGGCGGCCATCGTGCAGGCACCGCGGGTGCTGCCACGGGTCATCCGCCTGCCGCGTGAGCTGTGTGACTGTAAATACGCCTTCGTTTTCCTCTCTTCGGTACTGCACGCCTTTGTCGGCGAACTCTTTGCCGGGATGGAGGTGCTCGGCTGCTACCAGTTCCGCGTCACGCGCAACAGCGATCTGTTCGTCGACGAGGAAGAGGTCAAGAACCTGCGCGCCAAGATTCAGGGCGAACTGCCGCAGCGCCACTTCGGTGACGGCGTGCGGCTGGAGGTGGCCGACAACTGTTCGGTGCGCATGGCCGACTTCCTGCTCGAACAGTTCAACCTCGGCCCGCTGGATCTTTATCGCGTCGCCGGGCCGGTCAATCTGGTGCGCCTGATGCAGATTCCCGACCAGGTCGACCGCAAGGATCTCAAATTCACGCCCTTTGTCCCCGGCATTCCGAAGTCCTTGCACAAGGGGCGTTGCCTGTTCGACGATATCCGTCACGGCGACATCCTGCTGCACCACCCCTACCAGAGCTTCGGCCCGGTCATCGCTCTGATCGACCAGGCAACGATCGATCCGCAGGTGGTGGCGATCAAGATGACGGTCTATCGCACCGGCACCGATTCGGTGCTGATGCAGTCGCTGGTACGCGCCGCACAGAACGGCAAGGAGGTGACCGTGGTCGTCGAGCTGATGGCCCGCTTCGATGAAGAAGCGAACATCGGCTGGGCCACCAAGCTCGAAGAAGTCGGTGCGCACGTGGTCTATGGTGTCGTCGGCTACAAGACGCACGCCAAGATGCTGATGATCGTGCGCCGCGAAGAAGCCCGCAGCGGCAGCATCCTGCGTCGTTACGTGCATCTTGGCACCGGCAACTACCACCCGAAAACCGCCCGCCTCTATAGCGACTTTGGCCTGCTGACCTGTAACGAGGAAATCGGCGTCGACGTCAACGAGGTCTTCAAGCAACTCACCGGTCTCGGTCACGCGCAGACGCTCAAGCATCTGTGGCAGGCGCCCTTCACGCTGCATCACAACCTGATCGCCGCCATCGGAGCAGAAGCTGCCGCCGCGCGGGAAGGCAAGCGTGCGCGCATCATCGCCAAGATGAATTCGCTGCTTGAACCGGAGACCATCACCGCGCTTTACGCTGCGTCGCAGGCCGGGGTGAAGATCGATCTCATCGTGCGCGGCGTCTGCGCCCTGCGCCCCGGTATCAAGGGGGTCTCGGACAACATCCGGGTGCGTTCGATTGTCGGGCGTCAGCTTGAGCATCACCGCGTGTTCTACTTCCTTGCCGGTGGCGAGGAAAAGGTCTATCTCTCCAGCGCCGACTGGATGGAGCGCAACTTCTTCCGCCGCATCGAACTGGCTTTCCCGGTACTCGACAAGCGCCTCAAACGCCGCGTGATCGTCGAGGGCCTGAAAATCTACCTGTTCGACAACCAGCAGGCCTGGGACATGGATGCCGA
>CAYMYD010000046.1:0-13283 GCA_964394535.1 uncultured Propionivibrio sp.
TCATCATCCAGCCGACGATGGCCGAGCCCATGATGACCAGCATCACCACGCCGGTGGCGACGCCCGCAGCAAGCAAGGCTCCGAAAAAGCGTTTGAAGGTCATGTCCCGGTAGATGAAGATGCCGGCCAGCAGGGCGTAGAACACGGCCATGACCGAGACCTCGGTCGGTGTGGCAAAGCCGAAGCGCAACAGGATGAGGATCATGGCAGGCATGACCAATGCGGGAAGCGCTTCGATGAAGAGTTTCCAGCATTTTTCCCTGTTGAACTCGGTTTTTGTCCAGGGGAAACCACGCGCCCGCGCTGAAATATTACAGACAGTGGTAAATCCTGCCGTCAACATCACTCCAGGCAAAACGCCGGCCAGAAACAAATCGGCGATCGAGACGTTGGAGACCAGTGAGTAGAGAATGAACGGGATTGACGGTGGAATGAGGATGGCGATTGACGCCGCTGCCGAGTTGTTTGCCGCGACAAAACCGGCCGGATAGCCTTCCCGCATTTGCCAGGGAATGAGCATTCCACCCAGTGCCGTCGCATCCGCCACTGCTGAGCCGGAAACGCCGCCAAAGACGCAGCTTCCCAGTACCGTCACGGATGCGAGACCACCGCGAAAGCGCTGCACCAGCTCGGTTGCAAAACCGATCAGTTTTTCTCCAAGCCGTCCGCTCATCATCAGGCTGCCCGAGAGGATGAAGAAGGGAAGGGCCAGCATCGGAAACGAGAGGGTCTGGTTGACCATCTGCTGGGCGACCAGCATGACCGGAAACTCCTGTGCAGAGAGAATGGCCGCCCCCGAAGAGATTACCAGCACATGACCGACCGGTACCGCCAGAAAGAGAAGGATGAAAAAAGCGAAAATCAGGAAAGTGATCATACAACGCTCTCCTCGGCATTTCCTTGCGGACGGGCGTCATAACCCAGCAGCAGGACGCGGACGGCGATGGACAGGGCGCCCGCAGCGGTCAGGAACGAGCCACAAAACAGCGCGTAGAAAGGCAGGCTGTTCGGTGTGCCCAGCATGGGGTTTCTTTCTGCCGCTGCGATGCCGGCAACTTCAAATGCCGTAAGGCCCAGATAGATATAGGCGATACAGAGCAACAGATTCGTTGCGCAAATCAGAATGCGTTTTGCCGTCCCAGGGAGAAAGTTGTAGATGATGTCCACCGCAATATGGTTGCCGCATTGCAGTGCCAGAACGATGCCCGCCATGATGAACCATGTGAATAGTTGCTTGGGTAATTCTTCTGCCCAGTCAATACCGCCGACATTGATGACATAGCGGGCGATCACACCAATGATGATGGCGACAAGAAGCACGACACCAGTCGACAAGACGACCGATTTGCAAATCAGGCCGATGAGCCGATCCGCGCCATCCAGAAACCGGATGGCGGCGGAAGCTTCAGCGACCTTCGGTTGAAGGTCGTTGGTCATGATTTACCCCAGAACGGTCTTGCGCAGATCCTTGACGAACGCGCCAAAGGGCTTTTGCTCCCACTTGTCGAAGACCGAAGCGGTCTGCTTGCGGAAGGCGTTGAGGTCGACTTCCGTGATGGTCAGGGACTTGTTGGCGCGGAAATCCGTGGCGAGCTTGATGTTCGCTTCGTCCGAGGTCTTGATTTGCAGGGCGGTGGCCTCGCTCATCGCTTCCATGACGATTTCCTTCTGCTTGGCGTCGAGCCGGTTCCAGGCCATCTTCGACATCAGCACCGGGTTGCATTCCCACTTGTGCGCCGAAAGGCTGATGAACGGATTGACTTCGTAGATTTTCGAGCTGGCGATATTGGTCAGCGGGTTTTCCTGACCATCGACGACCTTCTGCTGCAGGGCGACATAGAGTTCGGCAAAGGCGATCTGCACGGTGGCTGCGCCCAGCGCCTGGAAGATGTCGATCGTTGCCGGGTCGGGCGGGGTGCGGAATTTGAGTCCCTTCAGGTCATCCGGTGTCTTGATGACGCGTTGGCTGTTGGTGATGTGGCGGATGCCGTTGTCCCAGTAGCCGATGGGAATCAGCCCCAGCGCCTCGAATTTCGGTTTCAGCAGATCGCCAATCTTGCCGGAAAGCAGTTTGACGCCATCAGCGCTGTTGGTGAACAGGAAGGGCAGGCCCAGCGCGGCAAGTTCGGGAACCACCGACGAGACCGCGCCTTGGCTATTGGCAGAAATGCCGAGGGTGCCGGTGCGCAGGCTGGTCAGCATGGCGGCATCGTCACCGAGTTGTGCGGCGCCGGCGACGGCAACTTCCAGTGCACCGCCGGATTTGGCCTTGACCAGTTCGGCGAATTTGTCGGCAGCGATCGAGCGCGGATTGCCTGCTGCTGCGCCGTGCCCGAAAGTGATCTTCATCGGGGCGGCCCTGAGAATCGCCGGTGCGCCGGTGATGGCGACGATACCGGCCATGCTGGCACCCTGGATGAACGAACGACGAGTCATTTTGAAGCTGTCTTTCATTTTCCTACCCTCCTGGTTTTGGAAGCAACCCGGCCGACCGGCCGTAAAATCAGTCTTCAGCCTTTGTGGCAACGAGACTGGAAACTCTTGATGGAATGATTCTAAGGGCTTGACTTTGTCGGCTCAAACGAATAATGATGAACAATCGATGAATTCAGTTCACCTAAAACCATGAGCAACCGCGTCCCTTTCAAAGCCGTGCAGGCCTTCGAGGCGGCGGCCCGGCTTTCTTCCTTTGCTCTCGCCGCTGAAGAGCTGTTTGTTACCCCTTCGGCGATCAGCCATCAGATCAAGCAGTTGGAGGAGCGCCTCAGCGTGCTGCTGTTTCACCGGATTCACCGCGCAGTGGTCCTGACCGATGCCGGGCGGCGTTATGCGGAGGAGATTTCAGCAGCCTTTGCCCGGATCGAAACGGCAACACGCGATCTCTCCCGGCAAACGAAGAGCGACATCCTGAAAATCCACTCTTCACCCAGTATTGCTGCGCAGTGGCTGATGCCGAGGCTGGCCCGCTTCAGTGCCCAGAACCCGGATATTGATGTCCACCTGAAGGCGTCGACCGAACCGGTCAATCTGTTTGCGCTGACGGCCGACATCGATATCCACTACAGCTCACGAAACATCCAGCCGTCGGGTATCCTGAGCCTCATGCTACCGCCGGAAAACATCGTACCGTTGTGTTCGCCGGAACTTGCCAAGGGCATTCACGCGCCGGACGACATGAGCACACAGACACTGATTCACAGTGAAGGATGTCTCGTCGGCTGGCGGGACTGGGCGCGCATCAACAAGGTGCCGAAACTGAACCTCTCCCGTGGGCTGCGCTTTGACCGCTCGTTCATGTCGGTCGGCGCGGCGGTGGATGGACTCGGGGTGTGCCTGGACAGTACGCTGATGGCGCAGCGCGAAATCGAAAGTGGTGCGCTGGTTGCGCCTTTCGGGCTGGATGGGCTGAAGGTTCAGGGTTACAGCTTCAACATCCTGAAATCGAGCGCGGACTTGCCCAAGATCAGCGCGTTCCGCGCCTGGTTGTTTGCGGAGCTTCAGGAGGAGGAATAAACCCGAACTTTCCATTAGGCGGTACTTTGCGCCTTTGCGGTGAATGACAGGGTTTTTCAGAATAAAGCGGTGGCGGATAAGGAAAAGGCGAGCCCGAAAACGGCCCGCCTTTCCTGTTTCCTGGCGTTACGCGACAGTCTTCAGCTTGCTTTCTTGCGCGCGACCAGCGCTGCTGCCTTTTCAGCGATGGCATCGGCGGACAGCCCGAACTTTTCAAGCGTTTTTGCGTAGCTGCCGCTTTCGGCAAAGGTGTCTTCAAGGCCGATCAGCGTCGTCGGCACGGGCCGGTTCTGCAAAGCCCAGACGGCAGCTTCGTAACCGAAACCGTTACGCTTCTGGTGGTTTTCGGCGACGACGAGTGCGCCGGTTTTTTGCAGTGATTCGTCGAGCGCCGCCTGATCCCAGGGCTTCAGCGAATAGAAATCGATCACTTCGGCGTCAATGCCCTGTCTGGCCAGTTCATCGGCGGCGATGAGGGACTGGAATACCATGTCGCCGTAGGTGGCGATGGTCACGTCCTTGCCCTTGCGCACGCATTTGGAACCACCCAGCTGGAAGCTTTCGCCTGCGCCGTAGAGTTCAAGGATCGGATCGCGCATCAGCCGGGTGAACACCGGCCCCGGCGTGTCCAGCGCAATGTCGAAGATGGCCGATGCCGAGGCCGAATCCGCCGGAACGAGCACTTTCATTTGCGGCAGGGTGGTCATGAAGGCGATATCTTCGGTGGCCTGGTGAGTGACACCGTCAATGGCTGCGGTCAATCCGCCATGACTGGAGAGGAATTTGACGTTGAGATGCGGATAGCAGATAAAGGAGCGGATCGCTTCGACCGCGCGCATGGTGATGAAGACGCCGTAACCACAGACGATCACGTTGCGTCCCTGCGCGGCCATGCCGGCGGCCGAGGCCACGGTGCCGATCTCGGCGATGCCCATGTCGAAATAACGCTCGGGATATTTCTCCCGGAAGAGGTAGGAATAGGTGGATTTTGCGAGATCCGATTCAAAGACGACGAATTCGCTGTCCGTTGCGCCACGCTCGGTCATTCTTTGTGCAAAAACGTAGCGGGTCGGGTATTTGGCCTTGGGGAAATTCATACGATGGCTCCTTCCAGTTCTTCGCGGGCTTTTTGATATTGCTCGTCGTTGGGTGCCTTGCCATGCCAGTCGAGCTGATGCTCCATGAAACTCACCCCCTTGCCCTTGACGGTTTGAGCGATGATGCACTGCGGCTTGCCAGAACAGGCCTTGCGCGCCTTGCCCAGCGTCAGCAGGATGTCCTCCATGTCGTGGCCGTCCATGTGCATGACTTCGTAACCGAAAGCGCGGAATTTGTCGTCCAGCGGCTCCAGGGACATGATTTCGTCGGTCGTGCCGTCGAGCTGGAGCTTGTTCTTGTCGACGATCATGACCAGGTTGTCGAGCTGGTACTTGGCCGCAGCAAAGGAGCTTTCCCAGATCACGCCTTCATTGAGTTCGCCATCGCCAAGAACGGCATAAACCTTGTAGTCCTTCTTCAGGTGCTTGCCTTCCATGGCAATGCCGACCGCCTGGGCAAAGCCGAGTCCCAGCGAACCTGTCGAGGCATCCAGGCCGGGCAGGTAGCTGGCGATGGGGTGTCCCTGCAGGCGGCTGTTGTTCTTGCGCAGCGTTTTCAGTTCCTCGACGGGGAGAAAGCCGCGAAGCGCGAGCGCCGAATACCAGATCGGGCAGGCGTGGCCCTTGGACAGGACGAAGCGATCCCGGTCCGCCCAGTGCGGGTTGTTCGGGTCGACATGCATGAGGTCAAAATAAAGCGCGGCGACGAAATCGGCTGCCGATAAGGAGCCACCAATATGTCCGGATTGGGCCGTGTAAACCATGTCCACGACCTGCTGGCGCATGAGCCGGGCGATTCGTTTC
This sequence comes from uncultured Propionivibrio sp., assembly GCA_964394535.1. Taxonomy (GTDB): domain Bacteria; phylum Pseudomonadota; class Gammaproteobacteria; order Burkholderiales; family Rhodocyclaceae; genus Propionivibrio. The sequence continues at coordinate 5,415 of CAYMYD010000046.1, forward strand.
AGCCGCTCGGCACGCGCTGACAGACTGAGGTCCGGTACGTTTTCCATACATCGGGCTTCTGCCATCACACTGCTTTCCCACGATGAGCCTGTATTCACGAGAGTCTCCTGATGTCCTCCGACTCCGTGACGGAGACCGGGGCGACAAAAAGTTACAAATGGGTTCAGAAAGCACTGTTCAGTGCTTTCTCCGTCTTGCTTTTTGGGACTACCTCGCGAGTGGGGATAATTCTACGTGCTTGATTTTTCAGGCTCAAACGAATAATTCGGGTCGATCGGTGAATTCAATTCATGTCAGATTTTTGCCGTGAAATGTGAAACGTGAAATTGATCGTTCCCACGCTCCTGCGTGGGAACGCTGCCTTGTGGCGCTCCTGCGCCCCGGGAGTTTGAGTGGCGCGGCTGTTGTTGCTCTGGGTTCATTTATGCGATTGCCCCGGTTCGGCAAACGCCGCAAACTCCCGATAAACGATTAACATTCGGGTCACGAACATTGATCTCATTCCGTTATGCCCAGACAGAAATCAGATAATCCCTTGCCCGCCGGGCTTGAACAGCGTTACGAGATTCGCCGTGAAATCGGCAGTGGTGCCAGTGGCCGGGTCTTCCAGGCCCGGGATCACTTTGCGCAGCGTGACATTGCGCTGAAGGTCGCGCACGCGCAGATTTTCAACGATGATCCGGAGCAGGCGCTGGTGCGCAAGGCCTGGCTCAACGAAGTCCATCTGGCCGGCAACCTGCACCATCCCTATATCGTCGAGGTGTTCGATGCCGGTTTCGATAGCCGGAGCGCCTGGCTGGCGATGGAGTATCTGCCGCACGGCACGCTGGAGCCGTTTACCCGTCCTGATAATCTCAAGCCGGTGGCCGAGGTGCTGGATATTGCCTACAAGTGCGCCAGCGCGCTTGATTACGCCTGTCGCGCCGGGATCGTGCATCGTGACATCAAACCAGCCAACCTGCAGTTCATCGGTGAGGGGGCGGCGAAAGTGGGTGACTTTGGCGCGGCGTTCTGGTCGCAGGACAACAGCGAGTCGACGCAGGTAATGGACATCGGTTCGCTGGCTTACATGGCGCCTGAGTTGTTCCGCCAGTGGGTTACGCCGCAGGCGGATATCTATGCACTGGGCATCGTCTTGCACCAGTTGCTGACCGGCAAACGTCCGTTCGATGCGCCGGATCAGGCGTCGTTGATGTACAAGATTCTCAACGGTGAGCGCGAGCCGCTGACCAGCTTCCGCAGCGATCTGCACGAAAATCTCAACGTCCTGCTTGACCGGATGCTGGCGCGCAGCCTCGAAGACCGTTTCCCCAACTGGGCGGCAGTGCTCTCGGCGCTGTCGATGCACAGTACGCGCGCGCATCAGGCGCAGGCTTCCGCAACGGCGCGTCCGCCCGAAGCCGAGTTGTTTGACCAGCTACGCCAGTTGCCCCTGCTGTCGCCGCTCAACGATGCCCAGCTTTGGGAACTGCTGCGGCTTTCGCGCTGGCGCAAGGTGCCGGAGGGTACGACGCTGATGCATGAAGGCAGTCATGCCATCTCGTGCTATCTGTTGCTCAAGGGCGAGGCGCGGGTGATGCAGAAAGGCAAGCTCATTGCCCTGCTCGACGAAGGCACCCTGCTGGGTGAACTGGCCTTTGCCGACCCAACCCCGGCCCCACGCAATGCGACGGTCATTACCGCGACGAACAGCACCATCGGCAAGTGGCCTTACGCCAAGCTGTCGTCGGCGTCGGCGGGCTTGCAGTCGAAGATGCTGCAGATTTTCTTCCGTCTTGCTGCCGAGCGCCTGCGTCAATCCGACGAGCGTTATTTGCGTCTGTATCGGCAATACACCCAGAAAGAGGAGGGCGTTGCCTGAATGACGCCCGCCACGGAAATCCCTGCTGCCTTCAATGGCCACCGTTATCCGGCCTATAACGACTGGGTGAAGAAGAAGTTCGGCAGCCGTTTGCAGAAGGTTTCGGTCGATGCCGGTTTTACCTGTCCGAACCGCGATGGTTCGCTCGGGATCGGTGGGTGCAGCTTCTGCAACAACGACGGTTTTTCACCCAGTTACCTGCGCGAGCAGCGCGATCTGCATCAACAGATTGATACCGGCATCGAATTCATGCGTCGCCGCTATCCGCATGCGCGCGGTTTTCTGGCGTATTTTCAGAGCTATTCCAATACCTACGCTGATCTGGCGCATTTGCAGGCCGTCTATGAGCAGGCCCTGAGTCATCCCGGGATTTCCGGGCTGGTGATCGGTACCCGGCCGGATTGTCTGCCCGATGAGGTGCTGGATTATCTGGCGGAGCTTGCCAGAGACTGTCTGGTGGAACTGGAAATCGGCATCGAGTCCTGTAATGACGAGGTGCTGCGGGAGTGTCTGCGCGGTCACGATTTCGCCTGTTCTGCCGATGCCATCCGGCGCGCGGCGCAACGTGGGCTGTTCATCACCGGGCATCTGCTGCTCGGCCTGCCGCTGGAAACCCGCGAGAGCCTGATTGAAGGGGCCGGATTACTGGCCGGGCTGCCGCTCGATGCGCTCAAGTTCCATCAGCTTCAACTGGTGCAGAATACCCGCCTGGCCAACCAGTACCGGGCCGATCCGGCCAGCGTTCCGCTGCTGTCGCCGCCGGAATATCTGGACGCGGTGATCGACATGCTCGAACGCTTGCCGCCGACGGTCAAAATTCAGCGTCTGGGCAGCGAGGTGCCGCCGCCGCTGCTGGTTTCACCAGATTGGGCAATGCGCCTGTCACGCTTTCCGGCGCTGCTGGAGGCTCGGCTGATCGAGCGAGAGACCTGGCAGGGACGGCTGTTCAAGCAGACGGTTTCGTAGGGTGGACAAGGGCCGAAGGCCCGCCATCCACCAATCCGGTTTCAGGGGGGCTCACAAAGTCACGACCGTCAGGTTGATCGTGGCGCTCAACTGCGTTCGATGTCGACGACCAGAACAGCGCTGTGGTGTTTCCAGTCGATCATGATGACGAACTGCCGGTCACGCATATGCCCGGTGCCTGGCGCCATGCCACCCATACGGGTTGTCGGAACGGAGATCTGGAGCTTGCTGCCAAAGTGGCGGCGCGCGTTTCCGGCCAGCGTGTTGGCGATTTCGCCAACGGCATCAAGCAGGTACTCATCGGTGGTGATGAGTGTTTTCTGGAGTTGCAGAACGGAGCGTATCAGCGCACGTGGGGCAGCAAAATAGACGGCACCCCGATAATCCCCGCTCAGCGTGATGATTCCTGTGAGGTCACCCACGACGTCCTTGGCTTCGCCACAGGCAAGGTAGAAGGTACGGATACTGGCGGGTTCGTCGCCCAGCGCACCAAAGTAGTCAGTGACGGCATCGGTAAAAACCTTGACGTCTTGTTCGGTAATGTCTCTCATGGCTGGTCGATGAGTTGTAGAAAGGCTTGGACAAGTTGCTCGTCGGTGAATGGTTTGCGAATGAAACCGCGCGCCCCGAGTTTCAGGGCCTTGATGGCGGTTGGTTTGTCATCGAGCGCCGAAACGACGAGTACCGAGATGGACGGAACCGCTTTCATGACTTCTTCAAGACAGGCGATACCGTCCATTTCCGGCATGGTGAGATCAAGCGTCATCATGTCGGGTTTTTCCTGAATGGCAAGACGCAAAGCGGCCTTGCCATCACGTGCCAGACCGACAACATCAATGTCGGAAAGGCGTGCGTCACGCATGAGCGAGGCGATCCGGGTCCGGATCATGTTTGAATCATCCACGATCAGCAACTTCATTGTTCCCTTACCCTATGCTTTGAAATGGACACTAAATGCCGTGAACTTCTGCGGACGCGATCTCAGGCGCAGGACACCCGCCAGGTCACGAACCCGTTGCTTGACGACCGAGAGGCCGACGCCTTGTCCGGCGTCCTGGTCAACTTCTTCGGCCGTCGAAATGCCGGAGTTGAAAATCTCGCCGATAATTTCCTGCTGGCTGCAGTTCTTGAGGGTTTCGACGTTGTAACGCCCACTTTGCATCAGGGTTTCACGGATGGTTTCAACGTCGATGCCCTGACCGTCATCGCGGCATTCCAATATCCCTTTTCCGGCTTCGTCCATGCTCAGGCGAATGCTCAGCAGGCCGCGCGCCGCCTTGCCGGCGGCTTGTCGCAGGGTTGGCGTTTCAATGCCGTGAACAATGGCATTGCGGATGCACTGGATGATGATGTCGCGGAGGAAGCGGCGATGCAGTTCGTCACAGCGCGAGAATGCAGCAAGGTCGGCTTCGAGGTGTACCTGCTTGCCGTGGCTTTCGGCGATACGCTCGGCCAGTTGCGTTGCCTGGTCGATAAAGGCCCGGGTCTCGGCGAGAGGGGAATGACCGTCTGCGGAAAGCTCGGTGATTTTGCCAACTTCGGCAACTTCGGTGGCAATGTGGAATTTGCGCAGGCGTTCAACAATGTGGCTGACCTGTTGCACCCTGGCAAAGCTGGTTTCGAGGTAGGGGATCAATGCCAGCAGGCTTTCGCCGTCGAGCTTGTTGTTCTCCCGCAGTTCACGCAGCGCGCCCTCGAATTCCTGGAAGACCTGGACGAACATGTCCAGATTGAGTGTCGCGGCTTCGCCCTTGAGGGTGTGAACGTGACGGAAGATGTTGTCTACCAGCCGACGTTGATCGCCTTTGCCCAGGGTCTCGAAACTCTGGTTGATGTAGTCCAGTGATTGCTGGGCATTTTGCAGGAAAGTGCCCAGCAGAACCGGGCTGGAGTCAAGCAGGCCGAGCAGTACCGAAAGCTCGCCCTTGGCTTCTTTACGGACCTCTTCCAGGGTCTTGGCCAGGATGGTCTGCTCGGTGATGTCCTGCACCGTGACCAGCAGGTGGGTGGTTTTCCCGCCCGTACGCACCTGATTGAACTGGAAGCTGAGGTAGCGCTGTTCGCCGTGCCCCGGTGTGCCGATGGCCAGCTGGTCAAGCGGGTTCAGGTCACCCATCAGGTTTTCCAGTACCCGGTCACTGAACAGCAGTTCGATGAAGTCGCGGGAGTTTTCGAAATCCTTGTTGGAGAGATTGCGGCGCAGGTAATCGATGAAGCTGTCTCCCGGTGCCACGGCCCAGTCGAGCAGGGTACCTAGGGATTTGGAATACTGGGTACCAATCCGGAAGTCGGCATCGAGCAGGAACAGCCCTTCGCGCACGGTGGCCAGAATGCCGTCGGTTTCCTGCTTGGCGGCTTCGGTCGCTTCGTCGCTTTCACGCAGGCGGCGAATGAATTTGAACAGGATGAACATGAAGTTCAGCAAGGCCAGGATGATGCCTGTGGTCTGAATCATCCGCAGCCGGTTGGCCTGCCCTTGTGCTTCAACTTCCAGTTCGGTGGTCAGCTCATTCATCAGCTCCAGCAGACGGAGGTTGTTGCTGTAGGCGTAACTGACCGCATTGGCCAGTTGGTTGCTGTCGTGTTTGCCGCCGAGAATGGGGGTGATCCGCTGCTCGAGCCCCTGCCAGATACGCAGGGCTTCGGCAAGGATGGCTTGCTGTCTTTCGGTGCTGGCCTGCCGGAGGTATTGCGTATCACCTGCACCGCCGGTGACCTCAGCGCCGTTGATGAAGCCGTGCAACGTGGTACCGAAGAGGTTTGATGCCAGCTTGAGTTCCGCGATGCCATCCTTGGTTGGCCTGCCATTGCTTTCGTCAATGTGCAGCCCGTACAGCACCTTGGTCATCCGCTGTGACAGCATCCGCTGTCGTCCGGAAAGGTTGATGGATACCGCGTCAGCAGAGAGTTGGAAAGATATGTAAAAATTCAGTACCAGAACGGCAAGGTCGAATACCAGAAAGAAGGCAACGGCAAGAACAATTTCACGATACTTTCCCAGGGAGTTCCAAAAACCGAAACGTGTTTTCATCTTTTGGTCCTGTAGCGATGGCGAGAGAGCCGACAGAGGCGGATACTACCGGATAGCATCACGTGGTGTCTGTGTTTTTTACCGGATATTTATGACAGGAATGGGAAAAACAACAGTTGTCAGCGTGAATATAAGCGAGCCTGTGGAAAAGCCAATTCGTCGGGATTGTCCAGGCAGGGCGATGATGGCAAAACGAATGTACAGCTTGAGCGGATTCCGGGTAGTATCTTCCTTGGTAACACAGAACACAATCTGAGGTCGCGTTATGAGCCAGCCGCGTCATGCCATCCTGCTTCACGCCGAACTGCGTGGAAGTGCAGCGCAGTTCTCGGAAATCGAAGACGATCTTGCCGGACGCCCGGTTGAGCGTCGCTTCAACCGTATCGAGCGTGCAGTTTCTGCCTATCGTGGCACGGTCGTTGAAGATTACTGGATGCGGCAGACGATCAGCTTTGATTCGGCGGATGCTGCTGTCCTTGCAGCGCGTGAAATGCAGCAGCGCTGTTCGGTTCTGCCGCAAGTCTCGGCAAACCGTTTGGCCTTGTGTATCGGTATCCGTCAGGAGTTCCTGCAGGAGCGTGTTTCCGATTTTTCCGGCAGTGCGCTTGAGGAAGAGTCAGAGCTGACGACGCTCGATGACGGCATCCTGATTTCGGAAGATGTTTTTCAGGACATCAACGACGAGTTGAAGAAGTTTGCGCAGCCTGTGGATCCGTCTTCCCTGAAGCGCTGCTATCGTCTGGATTGGCATCTTGAAATTCCTTCGGCTGCCTACGCCTGTCTGAAACTGGAAAGTGACACTGCATTTGCGCGACCGCCAGGAACCTTGATGCTGTTACATCTTGGGCTGAAAACCGTTTCCTTGTCATTGCAGATGCCAGTTGTCACGATCGGCCGTGCGCCGGAAAACGATCTGGTGCTGACTGATGATTGTGTTTCGCGTCGGCATTGCCGGATTGAAGCCCATCCAGATGGTGTGATGCTGGTCGATGTCAGTACCAATGGGACTAGCGTCCTGAACAATCAGGGCGAGGAGGTTCTGGTCAGACAAAAGCATTTCATGCTGCATGGTGCGGGCATGCTGTTCTTCGGACGCATGTGCATGGGCGAACGCCGGGGCAGTATCCGCTTCGAATCCTGCTGAGCAAAAACATGTCCAGAAAAAAGGCCGCCCGAAGGCGGCCTTTTCCATTCAGCCTGCCAGAAGCTCAGCGAATGACGCGTGCGCCCTTGCCCTTCATGGCGGCTTCGACTTCCTCAACGCGGACCATCGAGGTGTCGCCCGGCGTGGTCATCGCCAGTGCGCCGTGGGCAGCGCCGTATTCCACTGCCGCCTGCGGCCCCTTGCCTTCGAGGAAGCCATAGGCCACGCCAGAAGCGAAACCGTCTCCCCCGCCGACGCGGTCGTAGATTTCGAGGTTGTCGCGTTTCATCGACTGATACAACTCACCCTGGTAGTAGAGCAGTGCCGACCAGTCGTTGAAGGTGGCACTGGTGGCCTTGCGCAGGGTGTTGGCGGCGACCTTGAAGTTGGGGAAGGTGGCCACGGCGGTCTGGATCATTTTCTTGAAGCTATCGGTTTCGATCTTGGTCAGGTGCTCGTCGGCCCCTTCGACTTCAAAGCCCAGGCAGGCGGTGTAGTCTTCTTCGTTGCCGATCATCACGTCGACGTATTTGGCGATCTCGCGGTTGACCCGTTGCGCGGCGTCCTTGCCACCCTGGCTCGTCCACAGCGAGGGGCGATAGTTGAGGTCATAAGCAACGACAGTGCCGTATTTCTTGGCGACCTGAACCGCTTCGATGACGGCTTCAGCGGTGTTGGAAGCGAGTGCAGCAAAGATGCCGCCGGTGTGGAACCAGCGCACGCCTTCTTCGCCGAAGATTTTTTCCCAGTTGATTTCACCGGGACGGATCTGCGAGGCGGCGGAATAGGCACGGTCGGAGCAGCCAAGCGCCGGACGGATGCCGAAGCCTTTTTCGGTGAAGTTGAGGCCGACGCGGGTGTTCTTGC